>JBMYUK010000193.1:0-5815 GCA_049605275.1 Phycisphaeraceae bacterium | reverse complement strand
CCACGCCGGCGATGAAGGTGCCGAGCGCCGGCGACAGCCCGACCAGCGACATCAGCACCGCGATGCCGACGACGATCATCAGCGCCGCGGCGATCGCCCGTTGGATCACGACCTTGAGCGGCGCGTGCGATTCGATGTGGTGGTGGCCGAGCTTGTAGATCAGGACGCCGATGAAGATCGACATGAGCCCGCGGGTGGACTGGAGGATCGTGCCCAGGACGATGTTGGTCAGCGCGAAGCAGCTGTACAGGCAGACCATCGCTAAGAGCCACGCCCCCGCGTACGGCGCTGAGCCCCGCCAGTGCGTCGCCCGCCAGGGCTTTGCGATCGGCAGGAGCGCGACCGCGACGAGGCCGCACCAGACGTAAGACAACGCCATGCCTTGGAGCGCAGCGGTCATGACCGCAAGCGGGTCTGTTGTTTTCGCGGCCTCGTAGTCGACGCCCGCCGGCATCCAGGCCGGGACCATCTGCCCGATGAAGGTGTCCGAGCTCACGTAGCACGCGCAAGCCAAGACCGTGAGCACGACCGTCGTCCGTGGCAGCCGGCCGCCGGACGCGCCGAGCACCCACGCCGCGGCCGTCGCGAGCAGGACCGCCACCCACTGCTGCTCGACGAGCGGGTCCTTGAGGATGAAGTGCGTGACGAGCGCGAGCAGTACGACCTTAAACCCCAAGAGTGGCGCGATGCGAGAGGCCTCGGTCCGCTGCAGCACAAAGAACACCAGCGTGTTGGCGATGAGGTAGAAGAGCGCGACGAAGACGCAACTGCTCAGCGCCCAGGACCAATCGGGGGGTTGGGCCTCGCCGGTTGGCCGGATGACGAGGTACGCCCCGCCGCAGACGACGCCGAGCATGACGTGGGTAGTCACCATCAAACGCAGCGGGCCGAGCCACTGCGGCTGGTCTGCTTCGCGCTCGACATGGTGCACGGAATATCTGCGCGAGACAAGATACGCCAGCGACGAACAGAACGCGCTCCCCAGCCCAAGCAGGATCCCAAACAGCATGGCGGGGAGTGTAGTGATAAAAATAGCACCGGGTGGAAACCCGGTGCGGGTGGGAGTGCGCGTTGTGGTTTCGATGGTTTGGGGCAGCTCCGACTTTCCACCCGGAGCTATACACCGTTAGCTGCCTTGCCAATCCACGCCGGTGGTCTGCCAACTCTTTTCCGCTGCGGACTTGAGGACGGCGTCGCAGACCTTGGTGGTCTCCAGCGCGTCGCGGAACGTCGGTCGGCAGGGCTTGCCGTTCTCGATAGCATCGAGGAAGTCGGCGACCTGGTGGACGAAGGTATGCTCGTAGCCGATCTGCAGACCCGGCACCCACCACTTGTCCATGTAGGGCATGTCGCCGTCGGTGACGTGGATGTCGTGCCAGCCTCGGATGAGCGAGTCGTCGCCGTGGTCGAAGTATTCGAGGCGGTGCAGGTCATGCAGGTCCCACTTGATCGAGGCCTTTTCGCCGTTGATTTCCAAGGTATAGAGGGCCTTGTGGCCGCGGGCGTAGCGGGTGGATTCGAAGAGCCCGAGCGAGCCGTTGCCGAACTTGCAATGGAACAGGCAGGCGTCGTCGATGGTCACGGCCTGCTTCTCGCCGGTGGCGGTGTGGACGCGTTCCTTAATGAAGGTCTCGGTCATCGCGGAGACCTCGTCGATCCCTCCGTTGAGCCACATCGCGGTGTCGATGCAGTGCGCGAGCAGGTCGCCGGTGACGCCCGAGCCCGCGGCCTTGGCATCCAGACGCCATAGCGCCGCGCCGCCCTGCGGCAGGTCCTCGCTGATGGTCCAGTCCTGCAGGAAGTTGGCGCGGTAGTGGAAGATCTTGCCCAGGCGTCCTTCGTCGATCAGTTTCTTCGCGAGGGTGACGGCGGGAGCGCGGCGGTAGTTGTACCAGACGGTGTTGGCGACGCCAGCCTTCTCGATCGCGTCGACCATCGGGACCGACTCTTCCGCGTCACGGGCGATCGGCTTCTCGCACAACACCATCTTGCCCGCCTCGGCCGCAGCGATCGCGATCGGGGCGTGCGTGTCGTTGGGCGTACAGATGTCGATCGCATCGATGTCGTCCCGCGCGATCAAGGCCCTCCAATCGGTCTCGACCGACTCGTACTGCCACTGGCCAGCGAACTCTTTGGCTTTATCTTCACTGCGACCGCAGACGGCCTTCAAGACCGGTCGCGTGGCGAGATCGGGGAAGAAGTCGTTGACGCGCTTGTAGCCATTCGAGTGCGTACGACCCATAAAGCCATATCCGACGAGGCCGATGCGCAGTTCTTTTGATGTTGCCATGTTTTTGTTTCCTTTTCGTGTTTTCTAGTTCGTTTTAATTGAACCGCAGAGGCGCGGAGGACGTGGAGGAATGCAGTTCTTAATTGGGAAAGCAAAATCAAATTGCCTTCCTCTGCGAACTCTGCGCCTCCGCGGTTAAAAAATCGAGTGATCTAAACCTTAACTCACCAGCCACACGCGTCGCGGACTTCGACCATCTTGGCGAGAATCGTGTTCCACGTTTCGGGGTTTTCGAGTGTGGCGTTGGGGAACATGCAGCCGTCCCAGCAAATGTGCTCGATGGCCCGTTCTTCCGCGTCTTGCAGCCAGACCTTGGAGCACTTGACGATGTCGAGTTTGCCGTTGGGGTCGTCGGCTGGGCAGTGCTTGCCGGTCTTGTCGTGGTTGCCAGCGCCGTGGACTTCGCCGTCGTTCTGGGCGACGTGGAAGTCGATCGTCCAGGGGCGGAGTTTTTCGACCATCTTCTCGTAGGCGGGCCAGAACTCCTCGTCGGTGTAGCCTTCTTTGAGAAACGCGTGCTCGGGGGCGTTGTAGCCCATGAGGTAGAGGTAGGTGTGGGCCAGGTCGGCCTGGAAGCCGACGGTCTCGGGCATGTCGACCAGTTCCATGAGGTCGAGCACGTCCTTCCACGAATGCATGCCGGCCCAGCAGATCTCGCCTTCGATGGCGAGGCGTTCGCCGTGGTCAGCGGCGATCTTGCCGGCCTTTTTGAAGGTGTCGGCGATGCGTGCGGTGTTTTTCTTGGGGTCTTCGCGCCACTTCTCCACGCCGAACTCCGCCGAGTCGATACGAATCACGCCGTAGTCGCGGTGGCCGGCGTCGTTGAGGATTTTTGTTGCGCGACAGGCCTTTTCGATGGCGGTCAGGAACTTGCCCTGTTGCTCGTCATCGCCCATGGCCGAGTCGCCGACGGTACCGGGCCAGATCGGCGCGACGCAGGAGCCGATCTTGAGATTCTTGGCCGCGGCCTTGTCGCCGAGGGCTTTGATCTCGTCGTCGGCGGCGTCGATGTCCATATGCGGGAGGAAGAGGAAGAGGTCGATGCCGTCGAACTTCGCGCCGTTGGCGTTGGCGTGTGCGGTCAGTTCGAGCATCTTGTCGAACGAGATCGCGGGTTCGGCGCCTTCTTCGTCACCGCCCTTGCCGACCAGGCCGGGCCACATCGCGTTGTGTAGTTTGGGGTGTTCGTTGCTCATAAGTTCTTCCTTTATAACCTTGGTTGATTCGATTAAGACGGGATCGCGTGATGTACGGGATTGGCGGGATCAGGTATTGGGGTTGGTATCCCGCTGATCCCGCAGATCACGTTATCCCGTCAGAAATTATGTTTTGCGAGCATGTCCTTGATGAACTTGTATCCGCCGGCGTAGATTTCTTCTTTCGAGTCGTATTCGCGCCAGACGTGGATGGCCGCGGCGAAGTCGGGGTCGTCGGGACTGAACGCTTCGATGGTCATCCAGCCGTCGTATTCGATTTCTTTCAGCGTCTTGAAGTTGGTGTCCCAATCGACGACGCCGGTGCCCGGCGCGCCGCGATCGCACTCGGAGATGTGGACGAGTTTGATGTGCTTCTTGCCGGTGGCGATGGCGTCGGCGATCGATTTTTCTTCGATGTTGCTGTGATGCGTGTCGTAGAGGTAGCCGAAGTTGGGCTGATCGACCATGTCGCAGAGTTGTTGCGCCTGAGCGCCGGTGTTGAGCATGTAGCACTCGAAGCGGTTGATGACTTCGGTGGCAAGCGTGATGTTCGCGCCTTGGGCGTAGATCGCGGCCTCGCGCATGACGTCGGCGCACCACTTGCGTTCGTCGTCGGTCGGGCCCTTGCCGGTGAACACCTTGTACGCGGAGTGGAACGGTCCGCC
Organism: Phycisphaeraceae bacterium; assembly: GCA_049605275.1. Lineage (GTDB taxonomy): Bacteria > Planctomycetota > Phycisphaerae > Phycisphaerales > Phycisphaeraceae > JAHQVV01. The sequence continues at coordinate 1,664 of JBMYUK010000193.1, read as the reverse complement.
GAGGGTGTCGCCGCCGAGCGCGGCCGTCGCATCGATCGCCCACTTCATGTGGTCCAGGCCCGCGGCCCGCGCGGTCGCATCGGGGCTGACGGGGTTGGCTTCCGGCGGCGGGCAGGTGACGGTCGTGCAGCCCAGGCCCAAGCGCTGCAGTTCGGCGCCGACCTTGTTGTGATGTTCGATCTCCGGCTCGCCGAGGAAGAACTCGACGCCGTCGTACCCGACGTCCTTCATGGTTTGGAGCAGGGGGAAGTGTTCTTCGCCGATGTTCGACGACCAGAGCAGCATGTTGAAGCCGATTTTCACGATCTCGATCTCCTGAAAACGAAGCGACAGGTCGGACAGCATACCAAAGTGCGAGGCGATATCGGGACGCTTTGCAGTTGCAAACATCGCGAAACGTATCGATCTGCGATCTCACACGGTTCGCTGTGGGATTTAATACGTTACGCTCAATGCCTCAACGTTTTATCGAAGCGCGTCCGATTGTCGCGCCGAGCAAAAGGAGTTTGACATGATCGTTGGCGTTCCGAAAGAGATCAAGAGCGACGAGTATCGCGTGGCGATGCTTCCGGTCGGCGTCGAAGAACTCGTTCGCCGCGGGCATCGGGTGCTGGTCGAGCGAACGGCCGGGGTGGGCAGCGGCTACGACGACGCGCGATACGAGCAGGCCGGGGCGACGATGCTCGACTCGGCCGAGGCGATCTTCGCGGAGGCGGACCTGATCGTGAAGGTCAAGGAGCCGCAGCCGATCGAAACCGCCATGATGCGGAGCGGGCAGGTTCTGTTCACGTACTTCCATTTCGCGGCGGATGCGAAACTGAGCGAAGGGTGTCTCGGATCGGGTTCGACGTGCCTGGCGTACGAGACGCTGGTCGATTCCAAAGGCCAGTTGCCGCTCCTCACTCCGATGTCGGAGGTCGCGGGCCGCATGGCGATTCAGGAGGGCGCGAAGTATCTGGAGAAGCCGCAGGAGGGTCGCGGAATCCTGCTGGGCGGGGTGCCGGGCGTCGAGCCGGCGAAGGTGTTGATCCTCGGCGGGGGCGTGGTGGGCACGCAGGCCGCGATCGTCGCCGCGGGCATGGGCGCGGACGTCACGATCATGGACGTCAGCCTCGACCGCCTGCGTCGTCTCGACGAGATCATGCCGGCCAACGTGACGACGGTCTATTCCGATCTGCACGCGATCCGCGAGCACGCCGTGATCTCCGACCTGGTCATCGGAGCCGTTCTCATTCCGGGCGGACGCACGCCGGTGCTAATCAGCAAAGACATGCTCAAGGACATGCTGCCGGGCAGCGTCATCATCGACGTCGGCGTGGACCAGGGCGGGTGCATCGAGACGACGCGGCCGACGACGCACGCCGAGCCGATCTACATCATCGACGAGGTCGTGCACTACTGCGTCGCGAACATGCCGGGCGCCGTCGGCCGAACGAGTACGCAGGCCCTCTGCCACGCGACCCAGCCGTACGTCATCTCGCTGGCCGAGGCGATCGCCGGGCAAGGGTTGGAAGCGCTCGTCCGCTCGCGGGCAGACTTCAACTCGGCGTTGAATATCCACGCGGGCAAGGTCACGCACGAAGAGGTCGCCCACGCGCTCGGTGTTGACTACGACGACTCGCTGCGGTTAACGGATCGGCGTGGTTAACCGCAAAGCCGTCGAG
>JBMYUK010000192.1:0-5828 GCA_049605275.1 Phycisphaeraceae bacterium | reverse complement strand
CGCTTCGGCCCGCGTATGATTCGAAGTCACTCTAAAACGATCGGGAACCACCGCATGAAAACGATCCGCACCCTGACCGCCTCACTCGCGCTGCTCGCACTGCTCGTCGCGATGCCCGCCGCCGCTGCACAAGCGCCTAAAGAAGCCGTCGGCACAAACACGATGCTCATGGTCTACGTCGACGTCGAAGCGATCAGCCCCGACTCGATCGCCAGCCTCGGCCAGCTCTTCAACGCGGTCTCGAATCTCGGCCTGCTCGAAGAAGAGGGGCTCGGCCTGCCGATCGGCGACCCGCAGGACATCGTCGACGGCTTGACCGACACGCGAGCGTCCTTCGTCGAGGCCGGCGGCAAGGGCCTGCTCATGACCGTCGACACGCCCGGCGACGAGTCGTGGTCGCCGGGCATGGCGCTGTTCGCCAAGGTCTCCGATGACGCCGACGCCAAGGCCATGGCCGGTCTCTTCGGCGGCCCAGACGAGACGGATCGACAGGCGACCGCGCAGAAACTCGCTAACAACTGGCACAACATCGCGATCAACAACGCCGACGGCTCGCCTGTCACCCAGCCGCTGCCCGAGCCCGACGCCGATGCGCTCGCCTCGTTTAACAAGCAGTTCGCCGAGGCCGGCGACCCCGTCTTCGCCGTCGCCTTCCGCATGCAAGACGCGATGCGCGAGAAGATGGACGGCGCCCAGGACTGGACCAAAGACCTCGGCGAAAGCCAGGACAACGCCCAGGCGAAGATGGCCATCGGCATCCTCATGAGCATGTTCACCCCGATCCGCTCGCTCGACACGGTCGGCATGGTCGTGACCCAGGGCGAGGACGGACGGGTCGTCGAACTCAACATGTCGTTTCTGGATCAGACCAGCGCCCAGCAGTTTTCCAATCTCTACAACACCGTGTTGATGTTAGCGCCCCTTGCCGTGGCCGAGGTCGCGATGAAGTCGCAGGGCCAGATCGAGAACATGCCCGATCTCAACACGATCGCGCAGTTCTTCAATCGTCTCAAGATGAAGGCGGCCGGCGAAACGCTCAAGCTCCGCCTCGACGAGGGCTTCATGGACATGGCCGAGAAGATGCGGCCGCTCTTCGAGCAGATGCGCCCGCAAGAGGGCGACGACCTCGAACTCTGAAAAAGCCCACCAAACGCCTTGTCACGCGTGTGGGCGAGCGGCACCGCGCGCGGCGATCCCCTAAAATCGCACGCCCATGACCGCCTCTCACAACGCCAATCTCTACGACGTCCTCGCCGAACGCGGGCTCGTCAGCCAGTGCACCGACGACAAGATCCGCGACCGGCTCGCCCGGCCCGTCGCCGCTTACTGCGGCTTCGACCCCACCGCCGACTCGCTGCACGTCGGCTCGCTCGTCCCGATCATGGGCCTTGCGCACCTGCAACGCTGCGGGCACAAGCCCGTCGTCCTCGTCGGCGGCGCGACCGGGCTCGTCGGCGACCCCTCCGGCAAGACCGAAGCCCGGCAGATGCTCTCGGCCGAGGACATCAACCAAAACGCCCAGGCGATCGCCAAACAGATCGGCCGCGTCGTCGACTTCAACGACAGCGACACCGGCGCGATCCTCGTCAACAACCTCGATTGGTTCGGCGAGATGAAGTGGCTCGACATGCTCCGCGACGTCGGCTCGCGGATGTCCGTCAACCGCATGATGTCCATGGAGTCGGTTAAAGGACGCATGTCAGGTGACGGCGAAGGCATCTCGTTCTTAGAGTTCAGCTACATGCTCTTGCAGGGCTACGACTTCGCCCATCTATACGACGCGCACCGCTGCACGCTGCAGATCGGCGGACAGGACCAGTGGGGCAACATCGTCATCGGCATCGACCTCGGCCGACGCCTGCACGACGCCGACCTCGCCGGGCTCACCTTCCCCCTGGTCACCAAGTCCGACGGCGGCAAGTTCGGCAAGTCCGAACAAGGCAACGTCTGGCTCGACGCGAATCGCACCTCCGTCTTCGACTTCTATCAGTTCTGGCGCAACGTCGACGACAAAGACGTCGGCCGATTCCTCGGCTACTTCACCTTCCTGCCCATGAACGAGGTCGCCGAACTCGCCTCCGCGGAAGGCAAGGCGATCAACGAATCGAAAATCCGCCTCGCCTACGAAGTCACCAAACTCGTTCACGGCGAAGCGGAAGCCAACCAAGCCCGCGACTCGGCGGGCAAGGCGTTTAGCGATCAACGGGACTTGACGGGTGACGCGATCCCGCACGCTGATTTCTATGAATCTGAAGTCGATGGACAGTTGCTGATCGCTTTGATGTCCCGCGCGGGTCGCCTCGCTGCTTCGAATGGCGAGGCTAGAAGATTCATCAAGGGCGGTGGCGTTCGATTGAACGGTGAGAAAGTACAAGATGTAACTTATGCATTGACCTTGGCAGACGTTAAAGACGACGCGATTGTGATCCAAGTCGGGAAAAAGAAGTTTTTCAGATATGACGTCAAGCGTGGTTTATAAAGTCGGTGTGTAGATTCCCCGGCGACGCGTAGCGTCGCGGCTATTTCTGTTGGTCGCGTCTGAGTCATAGCCGCGATGTTACGCATCGCCGGCGAACCGGGGAAACCGTATGCCTTGCTATCACTTCACGTTCCACGCGTACGGCACATGGATGCCCGACAAGAAGAACGGCTACGTGAAGCGCAACGAAGGTATACAACGCCCGAATGAAGGTATGGCTCGACGCTACCGAACCAATCAGAAGCAGCAGACCGTCTATTTCTCGAAAGCTCAACAGGCAGACATTGCCGCGACCTTACGCGCCGCATGTGAACACCTCGATGCGGTCGTCCACTGCTTTGCGATCGATCCGACTCACTTGCACTTGATAGTCAGTTGGTCGCACGAACGGGCGTGGGACTCGATGCGGCGGAGTATTCGGTCGGCGTTGACGCGCGGGCTCAACGCGCGGTTCGGACAACGCGAATGGTTCGTCAAAAGCGGGTCGCGCAAGCAAGTCAAGGATCACGATCACTTCTGCTACTTGATACGCGAATACCTGCCGTCGCACCGCGGGCTTTTCTGGCTTCGGGGTCAGGATCGAGAGCGGTTCGGTTGACCGGCGATGGCTCGCCACACGGCTGCGGTGCTGCGTGGTGCGTGCTGGGTAGCGGCGCGCGGTGCGGGGTTACTCAACGGGTTTCCAATCTCGGTACAATCGGGCCACGATCAGCGATCCGACGTGACCGAGTCCACCGAGAACAATCCGACGACCGACGAGGGCGCGAAGCCGAAGCGCGCGAGTAAGTCCAGCCGGTTCATCATCCGCGGGATGGCGACGCTGTTGCCCGCGGTGTTGACGCTGTGGCTGTTGGTGTTCGCGTACGGTTTTGTGCGGGACAAGATCGCGGCGCCGATCAACTGGGGCGTGCAGGGCGTGGTGATCCAGTTCACCGATTGGCCGATCGCGACGGACGAGGATTACGCCGACGTCTGGCAGGGCCGGGCCGAGTTTCTCACCGCGACGCAGGAAGAGGCCTGGGAGATCCGTCGGGACGAAGAGCGGGAGAGCCTGGAAGCGGTCGAGCCGGCGCTGGGCGCGTCGACGATCGAGTCGCTCTTGCGCGACCGTCGGCTGGCCTGGATGAAGGATCAGCCGGAGATCGTGATCGACGCCCGGCGGGTGCAACTCGAAAAGAAGTGGAACACGATCGCCATCGGCAACTGGCACGTGCTCGATTTGATCGGGCTGATCATCGCGATCGTGCTGTTTTACTTCGCGGGCGCGCTGATGAGTAACGTCATCGGCCGGCAGCTGAAAAACCGCGGGGAGAAGCTGATCGACCGCGTCCCGCTGATCCGGCGCGTCTACCCGGCCGTGAAGCAGGTCACCGATTTTTTCTTCGGCGACTCCGAGCAGCAGATCAAGTTCAATCGCGTCGTAGCGGTCGAGTATCCGCGCAAGGGCATCTACTCGGTCGGGCTGGTCACCGGCGACACGATGCGCTCGATCGAATCGGCGATGGGCGAGTCGTGTCTGACCGTGTTCATCCCCAGTTCGCCGACGCCGTTCACCGGGTACGTGATCACGGTGCCCAAGTCCGACACGATCGACCTGGGGATCTCGATCGAAGATGCGCTCAAGTTCGCGGTGTCCGGCGGCGTGCTGGTCCCGCCGTCGCAGACGATCGAGCGTGCGCCGGCCACCGCGCAGCTGCCGTTCGATGCCAAACGAGACGAAGGATCAACCCAGACCCGTTGAAGAAAGGAACCGTGATGGAGATCACCATCGTCGGCCGACACATGCCCGTCACCGAAGCGATCGAGCGCCACGCCCGCGACAAGGCCGGCAAGCTCGACCGCTACTACGACCGCCTGGCGAAGATCGAGATCGTCATCGAGAAGTCCCAGGACGGCCACAGCTACGACGTCGAGTTCATCGGCCACGTCGGACGGCACCGACCACCTCATCGCCAAGACCAATGACGAAGACCTCTACCACTGCATCGAGCACGCGGTCCAGAAGATGGAACGCCAGCTGACCGACCGCAAGGAGAAGCTGCGCAGCCACCGGGAGTAGGGCGGGGCGGAGGGTGTGGGGTGTAGGAAGTAGGGAAGTAGGAAGTAGGATGTAGGAAGTAGGGAAGCGCTTTGGGCGGACACCCTACACCCTACGCCCTTCGCCCTACTCGCTAAAACTGCTACAATCTCGCTTTCCGCCGGTCGGCCCGAGTCGCCGCGGACCGTCCCCTTGCAGAACCGAGGCACGCAGATGAAGCTCAGCGACTTTGTCGTCAACGACGCGATCGTTCCCGCATTACAGGCTCAGAGTCGCGACGAAGCGATCCACGAGATGGTCGATGCGCTCATCGCCGCCAAGGCCGTCCCCAAGACTCTCCGCGACGAGGTCATCAAGCTCGTTTTGGATCGCGAGAAGCACGGCTCGACGGGTTTCGGCAAGGGCGTGGCCGTGCCGCACGTCAAGCACGACAAGATCAAGAAGGTGACCGCCGCGGTCGCGGTCAGTCAGTCGGGCGTGGACTTTAATGCGCTCGATCGCGAGCCGGTGTACTGCCTGTTCCTGCTGGCCTCGCCGAAGGACAAGCCCGACGAGCACCTCCAGGCGATGGAGAATCTGTTCAACAATCTGCAGAACGAGATGTTCCGTAAGTTCCTTCGGCAGGCGGACACGAAAGAGGCCGTCGTCGACGTCCTCGCCGAGGCCGACGCCGGCCAACTCGCCCGCTGACGCGCGATCGCTGACGAGCGAACCCGTCCACCCTTTATCCCCCGAGCTCGGCACGCCGCGCGGCGACCGCTGCTCCATGACGAAACGATCCATCGATGCCCGCGTCCAGCGTCAAAGTCACCATCACGAACAAGCTGGGCCTGCACGCCCGGCCCGCGATGGCGTTCGCCGACGCCGCGGCACAGTTCGAATCCGACATCTACGTCGTGAAGTCGGGCAACCGGTTCGACGGCAAGTCGATCATGAACCTGATGATGCTCGCCGCGACCCAGGGCACGGAGCTCGAGATCGCCGCCGAGGGCCCCGACGCCGACGCCGCGCTCGCCGCGCTGCAGAAGCTGGTCGCGTCGAACTTCGACGAAGAGGCGTAAGCCGACCGCTTAGCGGCGACGCTCGCGGAGTTTTGTATTGCTGGAGGTTTGGTCCAGGTCAGCGCTCCGCTTCACCGAAGCACGAAATGCTTGTAAACCCACCAGCTCGGGGCGGTGAGCGCGTACCCGGTGAAGGCGATGGCGAGGGTCCATTGGGGGACGATGAGGACGAGCAGGGCGACGGTGACGTAGCCAGCGATCGTGCCGACGTTGGCCTTGCCGCGGAGATAGCGGTTCATGACGTGGGTGT
>JBMYUK010000191.1:5658-5865 GCA_049605275.1 Phycisphaeraceae bacterium | reverse complement strand
CCGCCGCCGGTCACGACGCGCGCATGCAGGATCGTCTTGGTCGTCTTCATATCGATCGCCCTTAGAGCATGAAGCCCGGACACGTCGCGCAGGGGTTGTCGGCCGCGTCTTCTTCGCTGAGCCTGCGCTTAAAGCTCCGCCGGGCGAGCCGGTACTTCTCGCTGTTCCAGACTTTCGAGAACGGCTGGTCGAGCACGCTGTCGATGT
>JBMYUK010000191.1:0-5648 GCA_049605275.1 Phycisphaeraceae bacterium | reverse complement strand
AGGAGCAGTTGTACGTCTTCTTGCCGTTGAACTGTTCGCCGCGCAGCTGCCCGGTTTCGCGCAGTTGGTCGTACGCGCTGAGCACGTAGTCTTTGTTCTTCGGCAGCCAGTGATCGAGGTGGTCCGTCGTCTTCTTCGCGAGTACGTCGTCGGCCAGGCCCAGCGGCGTCAGCTTCTTGTCTTTGTCGAGGAAACGCACGTTCATCGACGCGGTCGAGAAGATCGGTTTGCAGCCGAGTTCCTCGGCCAGTGCTCGGAACGGCTCGATCTCGTGCTCGTTGTGCCGCGTCACGACGAAGTTGAGTTGGATCGCCGGCGTATTCGACTTCAGTCGCTTCTTGGTCGCGACGAGGTGCCTGACCTTGTCGAGCGCATCGCCGAAGTCTTTGCCGGGCTGATAGAGCGCGAAGGTTTCCTGCGACGCGCCGTGCAGCGAACAGGTGAGCATGTCCAGCCCGGACTCGATCAAACGCGTGGCGTCGTCTTTGTCGGCCAGCGATCCGTCGCGTTGTTTGCGCGGCTCGATCTTGAAGCCGTGGAGGTTCGAGCTGATGTAGGTCCAGACGCCGTTGCGGTGGGCGTGTTCGATCATCCGGTAGATGTCGGGCGCGACGAGCGGATCGCCCCACATGGACAGGTCGAGGGCGAAGAGGTGGCCTTTGACCTGATCGATGAGTTGGGTGTATTTCTCGTAGGCCATGCGGCCCTTGCGTCGCCCGCGCAGACCGAGCCCGGTCGGGCACAACTGGCACCGGGTGTTGCAGATGTTGGTCGATTCGATCTTCATCTTGTACGGCCGGCCGACGAGCCGCTCGCGCTTGAAGAAGAACTCGGTGTTGACGATCGCCATGTTGGCGAGTTTGTAGGCGGTGAGGTATCGACGGTTTCGCCAGGCCCAGAACGTGCCGCGCGCAAAGAAGTCGACCGCGCCGGTCAGCCAGGCGAGGGGCAGCTTGCGCTCGCCGACCGCTTTCCATCGGCCGGTGGCGGCGACGGCTTGCGCGAGGCGTCGGTCCAGGGAGTTAGAGAGGGCGGTCACGGTTTCGCTCCTTAGGCGGCTCGGCGTTCGGGTATGGCGTGTCGCGCGGGCTTGACGATCGTCGGCGGGGTGGGGGTGAACACGTCGTCGCCGTCGTCGTTGTCGGCGTCAGACTCGTCGGTGAGGCCGAGTCCGCGTAGCCGGCGATCAACCGCCGCGGGGAGGATGCCCGCCAACGCGAGCAGGAGCCAGGGCACTTCGACGAGTTCGACCGACAGGAACAACCCGGAGAAGGCGAACATCGCGACGCCGGCCTGCACCGCGAGGCAGAGCGCACCGGCGTCGCGGGCGCGGTCGATGAGATCCTGTTGATCGTGCGGGGCTTCGGGGTCGGGGGGCTTGTGGAGCGCGACGTCTTCGGCGCGGATGCAGCGACGCCTGGCCCACATCAGCCCGAAGAACGCGAAGCCGACCATGGCGATGTAGACGCAGGCGGCGGGGATGCCCGAGTCCGCGGCGATCTGCAGGTACTGGTTGTGGATCGTTCGGCCGGCGAGGTCGGCGCCGTAGTTTTGGCTGTAATCGTTGGAGTTTCGGATGCCCTTGCCGAGTAGCGGATGCTCGGTGACGATGTCCCAGGCCGCGGCCCAGGAGTCGAAGCGCGAGAGGGCGGAGGCGTCGGTCTCGAAGTCGGCGGTCGATACGGCGCGGTCGCGGATCTCGGCCCCGGCCATGACGCTGATCGCCGCGACGAGGACGACCGACATCGCGACGCCCTGAACCCGCGGCCGGTGATGGACCATCAGCCAGACGAGCCCGACCGCCGCGGCGAGCATCGCGCCGCGCGAGTAGGTCATCATCACCGCGTGGATGATGCCCATGGCCAGGAGCGCGCCGAAGATGCGTCGGCCCGTGGACCATCGCCCGACCGGCGAGGTCGCGAGGAAGTAGGCAAAGGGCAAGCCGAGCGCGAGCAGCGATCCCGCGCCGTTGTTGTCGAGCCCGCCGTAGCCGTGGTGGAAGATGTCGAGCCGCCCGCCCTCGAAGAAGTACATGAAGTTGACGTTGTAGGCGAGGTAGCCGAGGCACAACGCGATCATCACGGCCATCGCGCGGACCTGCCAGAACCGCTGGATCACGAGCGTCGCGATCAGAAACATCACGAAGACCTTCGCGTACTCCTGAGCCCAGTACCAGGAGATGTCTGGGCTGAACGCGGTGAGCATGCTCATCAGCATGAGCACCGCGTAGACGCCGAGGAGGATCAGCACGCGGTTGGGCCTGAACGTCTGCAGCAGCGTCGGGAGGTTGATGATCGTTGCGACAAACGCGATGCAGATCGCGGTGAGCGACCAACGGATGTGGGGCGCGTTGAGCAGCGACCACTCCCAGAGGTGTTGGGGCCGAAGCGTCGCGAAGCCGTAATACAGCATGACGCCCCAGAACGGCACGGCGATGGCCGCGACCCCGCTGAGCATCGTCAAGGCGAGCAAGACTAAAAAGTGCTTCATCGTGAAAGGCCCTGCGCGACACCGGCTCGCTCGCATTTGATCGGTTATCGCTCGGCCGTCGCTCGCCCGCTTGATCGCCGCGGCGGGTTATCGGCCGCCGATCAAGCGCGCGGCGCGACATCGCGAACGGCGCTTTCGCTTATAGTTGCTAAGCCATGCCAGAGCCCGCGCCCGACACTCCGATGACGCCCGCGTTCACGCTCATCGTGCCGGCCTACAACGAGGAGGGCGCGATCCTCGAGACGATCGAGTCGTTGCGGAGCTACCTTGCAGACGCCGGGTCTTACGAACTCCTGGTCGTCAACGACGGCTCGACCGATCGGACGCGAGCGATCCTCGAACAGGCCGCGGCGAACGACTCGGCCCTGTCCGTCGTGCATCACTCGCGCAACGGCGGGTACGGGTCGGCCTTGAAAACCGGCGTCCGCCGGGCGCGAGGCAGGCTGATCGTCATCACCGACGCGGACGGCACATACCCCAACGAGCGCATCCCCGAACTGGTCAAACGCTGCGGCGAGGGCTGGGACATGGTCGTCGGCGCGCGGACGGGCGATGACGTGACATACCCCCTGATTCGTAAGATTCCTAAGGCATTTTTGAAGATGTACGCGTCGTGGATCGCCCGGCAACCGATCCCGGACATCAACTCGGGGCTACGCGTGTTTCGCCGCGACCTCGCCGAGCAGTACCTGCACTTTTTGCCCGGCGGGTTCAGCTTCACGACGACGATCACGCTCGCGATGCTGACCAGTTACCGAAAGGTCGACTTCGTCCCGATCGACTACCGTCCGCGGATCGGCAAGAGCAAGATCAAGCCGATCCGCGACACACTGAACTTCGTGCAGCTCATCGCGCGGACGGGCATGTACTTCGCGCCGGTGCGCGTGCTGTTGCCGATCATCGGGCTGTCGGCGGTGGGCACGCTGGCGAGCCTTTGCTACGACGTGTTTGTCGAGGCGAACCTGACCGATAAAACCGTGATGCTGTTCATGCTGACGCTCAATTCGGGCATGTTTGCGCTGCTGGCCGACATGATCGATAAGCGCAGTCGCGGCTGAGTCGGTCGAGCCCTGCGTGCCGGAGCCAGGCTTGCAGGAACACAGCTTCAAATTACACGTCGGCGAGATCGACGCCGCGTCGCTAGAACGGTTGAGCGCTTACACCGTGGTCCGCCGCGTCTTTCAGGGCGTCGGTGGCGGGGCGTGCGTGACCTTCGCCGCGGCAATGCCCTGGGCGTCGTTCGACGCGACCGGAGTCACGCTCGGGTCGGTGCACCTGCCCAGCGCTCTCTTGTTCGCGTTGGGGCTGGCGACCCTCGTCGGCCTCGGTTTCTTCGCCGCGTCGGTCTGGGGCCTGGTGCGTCGGCTGCCCGCGCACACGCGGTTCGGCGTCCTCGCGATCGCGGGGGCTTGCGTGTTTTCCGTTGCCGGGCTCGAGTATGGCTACATCCGACCGGGCGGTCTGGTCGCATTCGAGTATCGCCCGGCGGTGCGGATGGTGTGCTACTTCTTCGGGATCATGCTGCTCGCCTGCGCGGTGCCGGAGGACATCGGGCCGCGTGTCGCGGCGCTGATCCGGACGCGCGTGTTCGGGTTTAAGCACGTGCTTGGCCTCGCGCTCATGACCGTTGCGGCGGGGGCGCTGCTCGGCGCGGTCGTGCTCGACGGCATGCCGCACATCATCGACGGCACGAGCTATCTGATTCAGGCGCGGATACTGTGGTCGGGCGAACTCGCAATGACGCCGCCGATGTACCCCGAGCTGTTTGCCGGCGAGTTGATGCAGATGCGCACGAGCGACGCCGGGTACTACAGCAAGTACCCGGTCGGCTGGCCGATGGTGCTCGGGCTGTTCGATTCGATCGGCGCGCCGTGGTTGGCGAACGCGCTCCTGGCCGGGGTGTTGGTTGTGTTGACGTACGCGGTCGTGGCGGAGCGCGGCAGCCGACGGATGGCGTCGCTGTCGGCGGCGGGGGTTGCGCTGTGTCCGTGGCTCTGGATGAACGCGGGGACGATGATGGCGCACCTCGCGTCGGCGGTGTGGCTTTGGCTGTTTCTCTGGCTGTTTCTGCGCGGCACGCGCACGATGTCGCGGGCGACGCTGGCGCTTTCGGGCCTTGTACTCGGCGTGGCGGTCGTGACTCGGCCGGCGGACGCGGCGTTCTTCGCGCTGCCCTGCGTCGCGCTGTCGACGGGCTGGCTGATCCGCAACGGCAAGGTCTGGTGGACGCGTTTGCCGATGGTCGCGGTCGGGGCGATGCCCGGCGTGGTGGGGTACCTGTGGATCAATCGACGCCTCGCCGACGGAGGCTCGACTTACGGCGGCGGCCACGGCAGCGTGCTGTTCGAGCAGATGCCCGAGTCGATGGGCCACGCGATCATCTGGCTTCAACAGAGCTGGGTCGGGCTGAACGCGCAGTGGCTCGGCGGCGCGGTGCCCGTCGCGATGCTGCTGCTGTGCGGCGTCGTATTCGGCGTGCGCTACTTGCGGACGCAGTGGTTGGGCATCGCCTGCGCGTCGAGCCTGTTCCTGTGTTACGGGGTCTTTGTGTTCGGCGGGCGGGCGTGGGTCGGGCCGCGCTGGTACGTGCCGCTGATTCCCGCGGTCGCGCTGCTGATCGCGGCGGGGATCAACGCTGCTTCGCACGCCGGTCGGGTGCGTTCGCCGGGCGGGGTCTTGGCGGCGGGCTATCTCCGAGCCGCGGTCGTCGCGGCGGCGGTGGTGTTTCTCGTCGTCGTGCCGATGCGTGTCGTTGAACTGCGGACCTCGCCGCCGCACGGGATCGACGGTCGGGTGGTCGGCCTGGTCGAATCGGCCGGGTTGAGTCACGCCGTCGTCGCGCTGCCCGTGTCGGGTCTCGATCCGACAACGGGTCAACCCAACCATAAGCGCGGCATCGCGGGCATGTGGTCGATGCGGGTGCCGTTCGAAGCGAGCGACGTGATCTACATCGCCGCGATCGACGGCTGGCAGGCGAAGGCGAGCGCGGCCTGGCCCGGCCGAGACCTCTACACGATGAACGACCGCGCGGGCGACATGACGCTGACGCCCGTCCCATCCGGAGCCGATCGATGACCCAGGCGAGCGTGAACACCCGATTGCACGACGGCCGCGAGAGCCGGGACCGTGCGCTCTTCGACGACATCGCCGAGCGCTAC
>JBMYUK010000190.1:0-5884 GCA_049605275.1 Phycisphaeraceae bacterium | reverse complement strand
GCTATCCATCAGCTCGATCGTCCAGCCCCTGGTCTTCGCGAACGCCTCGTACATCGCCAGCACCTCGCCGGCAAACAGCGCCGCCTCCGCACCGCCCGTGCCCGCTCGCACCTCGAGGATCACCGATCCCACCGCCGCGTCGTCGGCCGTGACTAGTTCATTGGCGATCTCTTCGATCAGCCGAGCGCTCGCCTCGCCGATCTCCGCCAACTGCTCCTTCGCGAACGCGACCATCTCCGCGTCGCCGCCGTCGGCGATGATGGCGTTGGCTTCCTCGAGGTCGGCCTGCTGCGCGCAATACGCGTTGTACTTCTCGACGATCCCCGACAGCGCCGCACGTTTCACGCTGATCCGCGTCGCCGTCTTGTGGTCCGCAATGACCGCCGGGTCGTTGAGCTGCTCGCCGAGCGCGTCGTACTGCGTGGCCAGCTCGTCGAGTTTCGCGATCAGGTTGGGGTTGGGGTCGGGCATGGGTAAGTCAAGTACGATCGGTAGGACAGGCATTCTTGCCTGTCATCGTGCGAAGCCGATTGGGTATGCGGAGTTCGGGCATGAGCCGGTTGACAGGCAGGAATGCCTGCCCTGTCGATCAGCCGGTGACCTTATCGACACCTTCGCGCATCTCTGCAAGCCACGCCTTATGCGCTTCGATCATCTGCTTCACACGCTCGGGATGCCGGTCCGCGAGGTTGGCCTTCTCGCCGAGGTCTTCATCGAGGCTGTAAAGCTCCGGCGGGCTGTCGCCGTTGATGACCAGCTTCCACGCGCCGTCGCGCATCGCGTGTCGATCGCCGTGGACCCAGTGAAGGGTGCGGGCGGCAGCCGGCTCGTTCCCGAAGAGCGAAGGGACGATGTCAACCCCGTCAATCGCGACGCCTTCGGGCAGCCTAGCATCGGCGAGCCCCGCGAGCGTCGGCAACAGATCCATCCCGACAAACGCGACGTTCGTCTCGATCCGATCGGTGATCTCGGCCGGCCAACTGGCGACGAACGGCACGCGGTGCCCGCCCTCGTAGACCGTGCCCTTCTGCCCCCGCAACTCACCCGCCGAGCCGCCGTGCCTTGGCGAATGGCCGTTGTCGGACGTGAACATCACCAGCGTGTTCTCGTGCAGGCCCTGCTTCTTCAACTCCGCCATGACCCGCCCGATGCCCGCGTCCATCGACTCGATCATCGCTTTATAGGTAGCCTCCTTGTCCTCGGGCATCACGCGAATCTTCTTGCCGACCTCGCGAAAGCCCTTGTCGCCCGGCCCCTGCAGCGGGTAATGCGGCGCGCCGTGCGCGAGGTAGAGGAAGAACGGCTTGTTCTTGTTTACCTTCTGATGCTTGCCGATCCAGTCCACCGCGCGGTCATTGATGAGATCGGTCACGTAGCCTTCGACGTGCTTGAGTTCGTCGCCGATGTACCAGTCCTTGTGGCCTTCCTGGTCGATCTTGTGGAAGTAATCGACGTTGCCGGAGACAAAGCCCTCGTAGGTCTCAAAGCCCTGAAGCTGCGGGCCGAACTTCTTGATGTCGTAGCCCAGGTGCCACTTGCCGAACATCGCGGTGGCGTAGCCGGCGTCTTTCAAGACCTCGGCGATCGTCACCTCTTCGAGCGGCAGGCCGACTTCGCGGTGCCGCGCCGCGGTGACAACGCCCTCGATGCCGGTGCGCTGCGGGTATCGGCCGGTGAGTAGCGCAGCGCGCGTCGGGCTGCAGACCGCGCCGTTGCTGTGGTAGTCGATGAACTTGATGCCGTTGGTTGCCAGCGCGTCGATGTGCGGCGTGCCGACATGCGTCGCGCCGTAGCTGGAGAGGTCGCAGTAGCCGAGGTCGTCGGCCATGATGAGCACGATGTTGGGGCGCTCGTCTGCGATCGCAGAGCAAGAAAAAAAGGCTATAGCAATTATTGTCGCGATCTGTTTCATCTTACGATCCAAGCCGACACCTCTATTGATATACAGAAGCCCACGCCGATGCGGCGTGGGCTTCGTCGATGGTTCAAACTTTGCGGCACTACTTCTTCTTGAAGTAGTTGCCAGCGAACTTCTTCTGGAATTTCTCGACGCGGCCGGCGGTGTCGAGGAACTTTTGCTTGCCGGTGTAGAACGGGTGCGACTGACTGGAGATTTCAACCTTGATCAGCGGGTACTCGTTGCCGTCTTCCCACTGGATCGTGTCCTTGGTGTTCACGGCCGAACTGGTCAGAAACTTCTCATCGGCCGAGACGTCGTGGAAGACAACCGGGCGGTATTTCGGGTGGATATCGGATTTCATGGCTTTGCAGGGGGTAGGGGCGTCGGGCGTAGGGCGTAGATTCCGGTTCTATCGCTTCACCCGAACCGTTTCGAGCCGAGTAGTATACCTATCCCTTGGCGGGGATTGCAACCTTTCTCCTACGCCCTACACCCAACGCCCTATCGCCCTTGAACATGAAGACTTATCTCAACGGCCAGATGCTCGACGATTCCCAGGCTCTGATCTCCGCTCGGGACGCGGGGTTTCAACATGCCGTGGGCCTATTCGAGACGATGTTCGCTCGTAACGGGAAGGTTTTTCGACTGGATCGGCACCTGGCTCGGCTCAAGCGTTCCGCGGCCGAACTCGGGCTCGCCGCCGACATGGACACCCCGCCGCTGGCCGACGCGGTCCACCGGACCCTCGCCGAAAATCGGCTCGAACACGCCCGCCTGCGACTGACCGTCACGGCCGGAACGCTCTCGATGCTGCGCGCCGACGACGGCGACCAGGCCCTGCGCGTCACGCAGACCGTCTGCGTCCAGGCCAGCGAGTCCACCGCCTTCGCGCCCGGCTACTTCGATCGAGGCGTTCGCGTCCGCGTCTACGGGCAGGGTGCCAACCCGTTCGACATCACCGCCGGGCACAAGACCCTCAACTACTGGACTCGGCTCCGATCGCTGAGGCAAGCCGCGGCCAGCGACTGCGGCGAGGCGATCTGGCTGAGCGTAACCAATCACCTGGCCGGGGGCGCGGTGTCGAATCTGTTTCTGGTCAAAGACGGCGCGCTCCTGACCCCTATCGCCCGCGGCGAAGAAAAGCCCGACGCCCTGCCCGCGCCCGTTCTGCCCGGCGTCACGCGCGAGGCGGTCATCGAACTCGCCGAGCAGCAAGGCATCCCCGTCGAGAAGCGCATGCTCACTGTCGAAGACCTCCTCGACGCGGACGAGGTCTTCCTCACCAACAGCAACTGGAAAGTGCTGCCCGTCGTCGCGGTCGAGCAGAAAGACATCGGCGGCGGCGAAGTCGGCGACTTCACGCGCAGCTTGCGCGAAGCGGTGATGAGTACGGTGGAGGCGGAAACGACCGGCTAAACCTGTGCATATCGCATCACGAGATCGAACATGTCCGCGTCGAAACTGTCTGCGACGCCTTCGTCTTTGACCATCGCCAGACGCAGGCAGTCGCAGGTCATCGCGCAGTTCGGGTTGGACTCCATCGATCGGCCCATACCTTCGAGGACGACCAGGTCGATCGGCAGGTTCTCACAAGTCGAGGCGAGTTCGGCGCTGATGCGGGTCAGATCGATCAGCGGCGCACGGTTGCCCGAGGCGATCAGGCGCAGGCGTTGGTCGGCCAGCGCGTGTCGCGTGACCTCGTCGAAACCCGCGATCGCCTGCACGAGTCCGACGAGTTCGTCGTGTGTCACGTCGTTGAGCGATGGCTCGGTGTTCGCGGTGAGCACGACCTGCGTACCCAATCGAACTAATTCGCGTGCGAGCGGTATCATGCCGAGCAATACATCCGGCCCGGCGTTGTCGACGAACAGCACCGCGGCTTGGTACGGCCGACTGCGAACGCGCTTCGACCAGACATCCAGCGCGTCGTAACGCCAGGGGCGAGGCTTGAGTCGATCGCGGACCGCTGCGAAGTCGACCGACCCGCTTTCGAACATCCGCTGGGTCTGCTCGGCCCCCATGTCGAAGATGTTGCCCGCGAACACGCCTTCGATCAGCAGCCGATCGCGATCGCTTTGGTCGGCCGCGTCGAGCTGATTCAACAACGCGGGCAGCAGCCGGATCGCGCGATCGTTTTCGGTTTGCTTGAGCAGGCGATACGGGTCGTCGAGGTTCGCCTCGCGCAGCGCGTCTTCGCGGTGCAGGCAGATCGATAGCACGTCGAGTCGGCCGAAGGCATCGGGATCGCGTTCGACGGCGTCGAGATAGGCGGTGAATCGCGCGTCGGCTCGCTCGCAGGCTTGAGCTGCGTCGACGCCGCGGTCCTCGGCCTCGTCGATCGCGTGCTTGAGGAGCGTCGGCCAGTGCTTGCGAAACACGCCGAGCCAGTACACGCGGCGTGTCGCGTCGGTCGTCAGGTCCCACGGGCAGGCGACGTACGCCGATGGGTCCGCGAGCAGCGGGAAGACGGCCGAGTGGTTGCGCGTCGGGGTCATCTCTGGCATCGTCGTGGTTGGCCGACCCGCTCGACGGTCCGCGCGGTTGATCGGGGATGGGCGGGTCGAGCCCGTCGGCTAGGTTTGGATCGCGTCGGCGTTGACGTTAGCGAAGTTATCGAGGATTTGCAGGCCGACGCGCTGGGATTTTTCGGGGTGAAACTGGGTGGCCCAGAGGTTGTTGCGGTGCATCGCGGCGCAGAAAGTGTGGCCGTAGTCGGCGGTCGCGGCGATGTCGCCGGGCTCGTCGGGGACGCAGTAGTAGCCGTGGACGAAGTAGACGTGGTCGCCGGGGTCGAGGCTGTTGAAAAGCGGCGTATCGGGTTCGAAATCGATCTGGTTCCAGCCCATGTGCGGGACCTTGAGCCGCGGCTTATCCTGGCCCTGGTCTTCGCTGAATCGGACGACCTTGCCGGGCAGGACGCCGAGGCCGGGTACGGGTCGGTCGGGCGACAGCGCATCTTCGGTGGAGGAGTCGAGCAAGAGCTGCATGCCGAGGCAGATGCCCATCATCGGCCGGCCGCTGTTGGCGAATCGCTTGAGCGGGTCGATCATGCCGCGCTCGCGGAGGTGCGTCATGCCGTCGGCGAACGCGCCGACGAGGATCAAGCGCTCCGCCGCGTCGAATCGCTGGGGGTCGTCGATCACCTCGGCCGGCGCGCCCACGCGCTCGAGCGCTTTCTGCACCGAGCGGAGGTTGCCCATGCCGTAGTTGACGATACCGATCATGGGAAGCCGTTAGCTTGAAGCCTATCGCCCTTCGCTCAAGGCAAAGCAAGAGGTTTACAAAGCGCCTTGTCCCGCTAACGGCGAATGGCTAACGGCCAATGGCAGACTACTCGCTGAGCACGACGACGATCTCGACGCGGCGGCTGGCGGCTTTGGAGCCGAGCGTGTTGGTTGCGCCAAAGCCCGCGGCGTACATCCGCTCGGCGTCGATGCCCTGCTGCTGGAGATAGCGGTGCACGGCTGCGGAGCGCTGCAGCGAGAGCTCGAGGTTGTCTTTCCAGCCGGACTTTCGGATCGGGTCGGTGTCGGTGTAGCCCTCGACGCGGATGGTCTTGCCGGCGTACTGCGACTGGAGGACGCTGGAGACGTCGGCGAGGGTTCGTTTGGCGGTGGACTTGAGATCGACCTTGCCGGAGGCGAAGAGGATGTCGCTGGCGACGCGGACGGTGACGAGGTTGCCCGATCGTTCGGAGGTGACGTCGTCGATGCCCTCGAAGCCGGTGTCGCGCGGCTGATTGGCGGCGGGCGTTGCGGGCCGTGCGGCGCGGAGGCTGGCGTTCTCGGCGAGGAGTCGGGAGATCTCGGCGTTGGCGGCGGCGAGATCGTTCATCAGCGAATCGTTGGCGAGTCGGAGGCGATTGATCTCGGCCTGTGCCTCGCGGTTCTGGTCCATGAGCGCGTTGCGTTCATCGATGGAGCGTTGACAGCCGACGGACGCGAGGCCGACGACCAGGAGCAGTAGCACGACCGGGGTTTTAAT
>JBMYUK010000189.1:0-5889 GCA_049605275.1 Phycisphaeraceae bacterium | reverse complement strand
ATGACGCTCAATCTGATCTGCGGTGGGTTTCGCTTTGCTCTACCCACCCTAACAGAGAGCCGAAAACGCGTGATTACAGGTCCTCGGCCTTGTCCGTCAGGATCGCCAGCGTGTTGCCCTTCATCTGGGCGAAGCCGCCGCTGATCTTCATCCGCGTCTGCCCGCCGTCGCTCTTGACCGTCAACACGCCGGTGCCGAGTTTGACCAGCAGCGGCGCACGATTGGCCATGAACCCCATCTGCCCGTCGTGGGCCGGGAGATCGATGTACGAGGCCTCTTTCTCGAAGACCTCTTGTTCGGGCGTTATCAGGCTGCAGGTCACGGTGCCGGGCATGGGGGTTCCTTAACGGTGTTTCATCATGATAATGGAGGCGTTCACTTGCCTCAAGCACCGCGGTTCTGTTCGATGGCCGCTTGTATCTGTCGCTCAAGGGTGGGGAGGTCTCGATGTATGACTTCCCAGAAGACCTGGAAATCGAGTTGGTCGTATGCGTGGATGATGATATTTCTGAACGCTGCGATTTCCGCCGTATGATCGATGGTTGCATGGACTTCAGGCGCATCGCGTTTCAGCCTGGTCAGCGCCTCACCGATGATGGCGAACCTCCGCTCGACGGCATCGCTGATCTGTGCGTTCTCGCAGTAGTGTCTACAGCCGACCCCATCAACATAGGCATGGATCAGCCTGATCGATTCGGCGATCGCGGCGAGGTGCGCCATCTGTCTAGGCGGCATAAAACGGCCTCCGCGTTTCGTCGACGCCCTGTTTGAAGTATGGATTACGGATCGTCGAGGGATTGATAACATCGACCTTGCACCCAAAAAGCGACTCCGCCGCTTGGATAAATCCGATGTACTGCGCTAATGCGCTGTCCGTTCCGGATAGGTCAAACTCAGCGAGCAGATCGATATCTGAGGTGACAGGGTCAAAGGTGTCAGTCGCCGCGCTGCCGAACACCTCCAGCCTGACCACGCGATAGCGGACGCAAAGCTCGCGCAACGCATCCAGATTATCCTCAATCACGCGATGCATGAAAGCATTTTACACCAGCGCCGGCAAATGCTCACGCAGGAACTGGCCCGTGTAGCTGGCTTCGCAGTCGGCGACGCCTTCGGGCGTGCCTTCGACGACGATCGTGCCGCCGCGGTCGCCCCCCTCCGGGCCGAGGTCGATCAGCCAGTCGCTCTGCTTGATGACGTCCATGTTGTGCTCGATCAGGAGCACGGTATTGTGGTGCGTGCCGTCGGCGCTGGCGGAGGTGTCCACCAGCCGGTCTAGCACGCTCAGCAGCTTCTTGACGTCCGCGAAGTGCAGGCCCGTCGTCGGCTCGTCGAGGACGTAGAGCGTTCGCCCGGTCGAGCGTTTGCCGAGTTCGGTCGCGAGTTTCACGCGCTGGGCCTCGCCGCCGGACAGGGTCGTGCTCGGTTGGCCGAGTTGAACGTAGCTGAGCCCGACGTCGTTGAGCGCGGTGAGCAGGCGTTTGACATCTGCGAAGCTGTCGAAGAACGACAGCGCCTCTTCGACGGTCATGTCGAGCACGTCGCTGATATTCTTGCCGCGGTAGGTGATCTCCAGCGTCTCGCGGTTGTAGCGTTTGCCCTTGCACACGTCGCACTCGACGAAGACGTCCGGCAAAAAGTGCATCTCGATCTTCTTCGTGCCCTGACCCTGGCAGGCTTCGCAGCGCCCGCCTTTGACGTTGAAGCTGAATCGGCCGGGCTTGTAGCCGCGGATCTTCGACTCCTTGGTCTTGGTAAAGAGGTCGCGGATCATGTCGAAGACGCCGGTGTACGTCGCGGGGTTGGATCGCGGGGTTCGGCCGATGGGCGATTGATCGACCTCGATGATGCGGTCGATGTTCGTCCAGCCGGTGAGTTTGTCGTGGTCGCCGGGCTTAACGCGCGAGCCGAGCAGCGCCTTCTTGGCCGCCTTGAGCAGCACCTGATTGACGAGCGTGGACTTGCCCGAGCCCGAGACGCCGGTCACCGTGACGATCCCGCCGAGTGGAAACGCGACGTCGATCTTCTTGAGGTTGTTGTGCCGTGCGCCCCTGATTTTCAAGCAGTTTTTGTGATCGAGCGTCCTTCGTGTCTCGGGTACGGCCACGGCTTGGTCGCCGCGGAGATAGGCGGCGGTGAGCGAGTCGCGGTCGAGCTTGACGTCGCTGATCGGGCCGTGCGCGACGACGGTGCCGCCGTGCTTGCCCGGCCCCGGGCCGATGTCGATGAGGTGGTCGGCGGCGTTGATCGTGTCTTCGTCGTGCTCGACGACGATGACGGTGTTGCCGATGTCGGTGAGGTGTCGGAGGGTTTTGATGAGGCGTTCGTTGTCGCGCTGGTGCAGGCCGATGGTCGGTTCGTCGAGCACGTAGCAGCAGCCGACCAGCCCCGAGCCGACCTGTGTCGCGAGGCGGATGCGCTGCGACTCGCCGCCGGAGAGCGAGCCCGTGTTCCGCGAGAGGTTGAGGTAGCCGAGCCCGACGCTGAGCATGAAGCCGAGCCTCGCACGGATTTCCTTTAGGATCGGCTCGGCGATCTGTGCGCCTTCCTTACTGAGCTTCAGCGACGCGAAAAACTCGGCCGCGTCTTCGATCGTCATCGACGTGACGTCGTGGATGTTCGACTGCTTGAGCCGTTTGCCCTTGCCCGATTCGAGGAAGACGTTGAGCGCCGCCGGCCGCAGCCGCGCTCGGCCGCAGGTCTCGCAGCTCGACTCGCTCAGATAGTTACTAAGCCGATGCTTGACGAACTCCGAGTCGGTGGACTCGAAGCGTCGCTGCAGGTTGGGGATCACGCCCTCGAAGCTGCTGCCGAATTTCTTCTCGTCGCGCTCGCTGGTGCCGTGCATCAGGACGCGCTTGATCGGCTTACTCAGGGACTTATACGCCGCGTGCGAATCGACGCCGAAGGCGTTGCAGAACTTCTTGATCAGGCGGTTGTAGAAGATGTTCATCCGCTTGCCGTTTTTCCGCCAAGGCTCGATCGCCCCCTCGGTGAGCGACAGCTGGGGGTCGGCGACGACCAGGTCCTCGTCGAACTCGAAGACCGTGCCCAACCCCGAGCAGGCCGGGCAGGCGCCGTACGGCGAGTTAAAGGAGAACAGCCGCGGCTCGAGGTCTTCGAGCGCATACTCGGGGTGCTCCGGGCAGGCGTATTTCTCGCTGAAGAGGGTGTCGTCCCATTTCGGATTTCGGATTTCGGATTTCGGATTCTCCTGCCCTTGAGACGAAATGACGACCAGCCCGTCTGCGAGCTTGAGCGACAGTTCAACGGCATCCGCGACTCGTGTACGCAACGCATCGGGTTCGGGTTGGTCGTCGTTACCCGAACGCCCGACCCCCGGCTCCGAACCCCCGCGCACCACGATCCGGTCCACCACCGCCTCGATGGTGTGTTTCTGGTAGCGCTGCTTCTGCGTCGTGAACGGCGTGCCGGCCTTCTTGCTCGTGACGTCGCGGAGGTCCATGATCTCGCCGTCGACGCGAGCGCGGACAAAGCCCTGCCGGATCATCGCCTCGAAGACTTCTTTGTGGTGGCCCTTCTTGCCGCGGATGATCGGGGCGAGGACCATGAGCCGCGTGCCCTCGTCTAGGGCCATCACGTGGTCGATAATCATCGTCGCGTTCTGCGACTCGATCGGCTTGCCACAGACCTTCTTGGTCTTCGCATCGACGTGCCAGCAGCGCGGCTGACCCGCCCGGGCGAACAGCAGGCGGAGGTAGTCGTAGATCTCGGTGGTCGTCGCGACGGTGGAGCGCGGGTTGTGGCTGGTGCCGCGCTGCTCGATGGCGATCGTCGGCGGCAGGCCCTCGATCGATTCGATGTCGGGCTTCTGGAGTTGATCGAGGAACTGCCGGGCGTAGGCCGAGAGCGACTCCATGTATTTCCGCTGGCCCTCGGCGTAAATCGTGTCGAAGGCGAGCGTCGATTTCCCGCTGCCCGACAGCCCGGTGATGACGACGAGTTGGTCGCGGGGGATGTCGAGATCGATGCCCTTGAGGTTGTGCTCGCGGGCACCGCGGATTGAGATTTTGGTTAGGGCCATGGAAGCGATTGTAGGCGAGCACGCGGATTGCTATCTTCGAGTCATTGTTAGAAGTATGAAGTCTTTCGCGCCGCGGCGTCCGGACCGACCTGTACGAGTTTTCTATGTCGCAACCGCTACCCGATTCAGCGATCTCGCGCGAGCAGCAGGGGCGACAGGTCTTTGCGCTCTTCTCCGCGACGTGGGCGATCTACGGCCTGCTGCACTGCATCGTCGTGTACCTGACGTGGGTGCGGATGTCGCGTCCCGATGAAGTATCGCAGCACGTCGCGGTCATGCTCGCGGGCTGCTGGGTGCTGGGTCGGCCGACGTCGGTCTTGCGATTGATGGTGCTCTGCGTCTCGTTTCTCGTGATGGAGTTCTGGGACGCGCCGTACTGGCCGAACCACGTCTTCCACACCATGGTCGTGAACATGACGCTGATCGGGGTCTGCCTGGTTCGGCTCGTCTCCAGGCCCGCGGGCTTGTCGCTGCCGGCGGCCATCGGCGAGTCGTTTGCGCCGCTGGGTCGGGTGATGATCCTCGCGCTGTACTTCTGGGTCGTCGTCCACAAGCTCAACTGGGACTATCTCAACCCCGAGGTCAGCTGCGGCTGGATCCTCTACACCGACGTCGTCGCGTTCACGCAATCGTTCCTCGGCATCCCGCTGCCCGAGTGGACGTGGATGCAGTATCCCTGCCTGCTCGGCGCGTTGGTGGCCGAGGCGGTGATCCCGCTGCTGCTGGTCTTTCCGAAGACGCGCAAGGCCGGGCTGATCTTCGGGATCGCCTTCCACACGATGCTGACGTTCCACGCCAACGAGTGGATCTCGAGCTTCTCGATGATGCTGTTTTCGACTTACACGCTGTTCCTCTCGCCGGCGACGCGCGCCGCGATCATCGACTGGTGGGTGGGCAGCGCGCTGGGCAGGCGGGTGGCCGGCGGGCGCGGGCTGGCGATGACAGGGCTGCTCGTCGGGGCGCTGACGCTGTACCTGGCCGTGCTCTTCGGGATCGCGTCGATCCGCCTGAGCGTCGGGTACGAGCAGTTCATGCACTTCTTCCACACGGTCTCGCCGTATGCGGCGTTCTTCACCTGGCTGAGCTACGCGGGGTTAGCGACTTATCTCTTCTTCAAGTTCGTTCGGCCGGCGCGCGTCGAGCCCGATCCGCGGGGGTATTACATTGCTCGACCCGTCCCGCTCATGATCGTGCCGCTGCTGTGCTTTCTCAACGGATTCTCGCCCTACGTCGGGCTCAAAACGCATAACGCCTACGCAATGTTTTCCAACCTGCGCACCGAGGCTGGGGTGAACAATCACCTCTTCCTGCCCGCGTCGTTCAGGCTCGTGGACTGGCAGGACGACCTGGTCACCGTCTACGAATCCAACGTCCGCCGCATACCCGCCAACGCCGAGACCGCGCGGATGACCTGGTTCGAGTTTCGACGCCGGATGATCCACCAGCCCGACGACCTCGACGTCACCTATCGGCGAAACGACGGCCCGAAGCGGACGATCACGATCGACGACGTCCTGAACGACCCCGAACTCGCCCCGCCGCCATACGTCTGGCGGGCGCTGTTCTGGTACAAGACGGTGCCGCCGGACGACGGGCCTTGCCCCTGTCGGCACTGACCGCGGCGCGCAGGCGACCTAGAATACATCTGCCATGACCGAGCAAGCGATCCATCCCAGCGTCGCGCACGCCGACCACTCGGTCGTGATCTTCGACGGCGTCTGCAACTTCTGCAACACGTACGTCAACTACGTCATCGACCGCGACCCGGCCGACCGCTTCCGCTTCGCCTCGCTTCAGTCCGAGGCCGGCGAGTCGCTGGCCGGGGAGCACGGCATCGACGCGAG
>JBMYUK010000188.1:0-5904 GCA_049605275.1 Phycisphaeraceae bacterium | reverse complement strand
GCTCGAGAACGACGCTGAAGGCGATCTGTGCTTTGCAGCCGCGAGCCATGCGCGCGGCCCAGGGGTCATCGCCGTTGAGGACGGCGAAGGCGTCTTGGTCGAGGTTTTCGAAGAGGATGGCCTTGGCGTCGGCGTAGGCGGGCATCGAGCCGTGGTAGTCGAGGTGGTCCTGGGTGAGGTTGGTGAAGGCGGCGGCGGCGAAGCGGACGTGATCGGCTCGGCCCTGGTGCAGGGCGTGGCTGCTGACTTCCATCACGCAGTGGGTGCAGCCGTTGGCGACCATCTCGGCGAGTAGTTTGGTGAGTTGGATCGCGCCGGGGGTGGTGAGCTGCGCGGGAGTCGGGCCGTCGGGCGAGCCGGTGTCGAGTTCGACGGTGCCGATGAGTCCGGTCTTGTGTCCTGCGGATTCGAGCAGGTGCTTGGCGAGGGTGACGGTGGTGGTCTTGCCGTTGGTGCCGGTGACGCCGAGGAGTTTGAGCCGGGTCGAGGGGTGGTCGTAGAAGCGTTCGGCGAGTCGGCCGGCGAGGCGCTGATCGACGGGGGTGTCGGGCTTGGCGGTGGCGACGGCGACGTGCTGGGGCAGGAGCAGGCTGTCGATCGCGGCGTCGTGGGTGTCGGGCAGAAGCAGGCCGGCCGCGCCGCGATCGACAGCGGCGGGGACGAAGCGCATCGGGTTCTGGTCGGATCCGGGCCTGGCGATGAAGAGATCGCCCGGCGCGACCTCGCGGCTGTCGTCGGTGAGACCGGCGAGATCGACGCTGTGCGACCCGCGTCGCGGGGTGATCGGCAGCTTGTCAATGAGAGAATCGAATCGCAATCGTCGGGCCTCCGTGCCGGCGTGATCGATGGGGCTGACCGCCGAAATAAGATATCGGGTCGTTTGGGGGTGAGTCGGTAGCGTGGCGAACAGGGTTGGGGGGGGGAGGGGGGGTTGTATCCGGGCCGGCGCTTCGCTTTGGCCCGGCTTGGGGGGCGGGGGTTGTTATGATCGCTTGAGATGAGCGAGTTGTTGTTTGACGAGGACGCGTCGGAGGCAAAGGGCGGGGCGATGCCTTGGCGTTGGCCGTTGCACGTGCAGATCCTGCTGGGTCTGCTGCTGGGGGTGGGGATCGGGATCGGCAGCGGGCTGTTGACGATCGAGGCGGCGGAGTCGGCGACGCTTTCGGCCCAAGCGCAGGCGAAGGCCGCGGGCTTGCCGGCACCCGAGGCGGTGAAGCCGAGCGAACTGGTCTTGAAGCGTTGGGACTATCTGGTCTACGACGTGATCGGGGACATGTTTATCCAGGGGCTGAAGCTGATCATCGTGCCGATCGTGGTGAGTTCGATCGTGCTGGCGGTGGCGGGGCTCGGCGGTCGGGCGGGGTTTGGTCGGCTGGGGCTGAAGACGCTTGGGTATTACCTGACGACCTCGGCGATCGCGATCCTGCTGGGGTTGACGCTTGTGAATCTATTGTCGCCCGGCGTGTCGGCGGACGGGACGGGGATCCTCGAGGGTCAGACGGACTTCAGCGCGTTCGAGAGCGAGTCGACCGAGATCGACCGCCGAACGACCGACACGGGCGCGAGTTCGTTCTTGAACGTGTTCCGCAGCATGGTGCCGAGCAATCTCTTCGCGGCGGCGTCGGATAACGGGCAACTGCTGGGGTTGATCGTCGTATCGCTCTTGGTGGGATATCTGCTGGCACGGCTGGCGGTGGACGTGCGGGACGTGCTGCTGAGTTTCACGAAGGCGGTGTACGAGCTGACGCTTCGGGTGACGGACGTAGTGCTTCGTTTAGCGCCGATCGGCGTGTGTTTCCTGATCGCCGCGGAGTTCACCAAGCAGGTCGCGACGCTATTGCCCGAGGATCGGCTGGGCGATCTGGCGGGAGGGATCGCGTGGTTTGCGGGGGTGGCGGCGGCGGCGCTGTTTTGTCACGCGTTCGTGGTGATGCCGTTGATCCTGTGTCTGGTGGCGCGGGTGAATCCGATCCGTCACTACAAAGCGATGCTGCCGGCGCTGTTGACCGCGTTCTCCACCGCGTCGAGCAGCGGCACGCTGCCGGTCACGATGGAGTGCGTCGAGGACCGCGCGGGCGTCTCGAACCGGACCACGAGTTTCGTCCTGCCCCTGGGTGCGACGGTGAACATGGATGGCACGGCCCTTTACGAGTGCGTCGCGGCGATCTTCATCTGCCAGGCCTTCGGCATCGATCTGACCTTCGGGCAGCAGTTTTTCATCGTCGTCGTCGCGCTCTTGACCAGCATCGGCGTGGCGGGCGTGCCCTCGGCCTCGATCGTGGCGATTGTGCTCATCCTCGAAGCGGTGTCGGGCCAGGTGGGCACGGACCTCGTGGCCGGGCTGTTTCTGATCTGGCTGGTCGATCGTCCGCTGGACATGGTGCGCACGGCCGTGAACGTTTTTTCCGACTCGGTCGGTGCGGTGACGATCGCGAAAACCGAGGGCGAATCCGGCGTACTCAGCGGGTAAGGCGAAGGCCGGAGAACCCGGCCGAGAAGGACCGTTCCCGCGGCGCGAAAAAAAGTAGAGGCGACTTGCGCGAATGGACTTGCACGGCGTCAATTAGCGTGCTAACCTATTTTCAGATTTGAGAAATCTTTTGCCCCCGGAAGCTGCCTCTAGCTGAGCCTCGCTCGCTAGAGGCGGTTTTTTTTAATCGCAGCGGACTTGAAGGCAAGCGAGCGATTTGAGCGTTTTGCGGAATTGAGAGGCCGATTGGCGAGCCCAATAACGCGCGAAGAAGAGTCGCGGGGTGCAGCGGGACCGGCGGCTGGCCGATGCTGTGGCGTAACATGTGCGGGCCTGCCCGACGCGATCGTCAAATCCCAGGGAGTTTCGTGATGGATGCAATCAGGATCGGCGTGATGGGCTGCGGAGTCGTCTCCGAGTACGGACACCTCCCGCCGCTGCGCGACAGCAACCGGTTCGACGTCCGCTCGCTCATGGACCCCGACCGCGAACGCCTCGAAGACTACCAACGACGCTTCGGCGTGCCCCAGGGCTACACGACGCAGGACGACTTCATGAAGAGCGGGCTCGACGCCGTCGCGATCTGCTCGCCCGCGCCCTTCCACCTCGCCAACATCCAAGGCTGCGCGGAGCACGGCCACGCGGCGCTCTGCGAAAAACCCCTCGCCATGGACGCCGACGAAGCCCAACAGATCGTCGACCTCATGAACGACGCCGACCTGCCCCTGTACGTCGGCTTCTGCTACCGATTCGCCGGCTGCGCCCAGCAGATCAGAGACCTCGTCCAAAACGGCGCCATCGGCCAGGTCCGCTCCCTCCGACTCATCTACAACTGGGACTGCCACGGCAAATACGAACAAGACGACACCGGCAAGTGGATCAAATACCAACGCCGCATCGATCGCATGCTCGAAGGCGGCCCCATGGTCGACTGCGGTGTCCACCAGATCGACCTCGCACAGTGGTGGCTCGACTCGCCCGTCGTCCGCTACCACGGCCAGGGTTCGTGGGTCGACGAGTACGAAGCACCCGACCACGTCTTCCTGCACATGGACCACGACAGCGGCGCACACACCATGGTCGAGATGTCCTACTCCTACGGCCACACCACGCGTAACAAATACAACGAGTTCATCTACGAACTCATCGGCACCGACGGCATCATCCGCTACGAACGCAACACCAGACTCTTCGAGTTACGCACCGACCAATACACCGAAAAACTCAAGCACACCGGCGAGAAAAACTTCGCCACGATGTACGACCACTTCGCTAACGCGCTTCAGAAAAACGACCCCGGTGACCTCTGCACCGGCGAAGAAGCCATCGTCGTCACCGACATCGCCCGCCACGCCACCGACCAGATCATCGCCGACCGCATCAGCAAACCCGTCGTCATCGGCGCGACGCAATAACTTGCAAACATCCGATCGATGCTTGTCGCGTCACTCCGTCGTCGTCGGCACATCCGCGACCGCCCCGTCGCCGAGGCCGGGCAGGGGCAGCTTGTCGTTTACCGCGACGCTTCCAGTTTTCATCAGCGCGTTGTGCCGCTTGTACGTCTCGTGATCCTGCAGCCGCATCGTCAGCGTCAGCGATTGCTGCGCCAAGTCCATCGCAACGATCCGCGCCCGCCGGCGGTGTTCGAGTTCGAGCACCGGGCGAAACTCGAAGCCTTCGAGCTGAGCGATCCAGTTGCCGATCTTCTCGGCCGTCTTCGCCTGGCTGCGCGGCAACTGCCGCGCGAGCCAACTGCCCACCGACGTCGCGGGCATCGGCAGCGAACCGGCGGTGAGCTTCTCGACCCGGCCCTTCGCCATACCATCAGGCTGAAACGTCAGCCCGACCGCGCCGGTAAACACCTGCCGCCACGAGCCCACCTCGATCTCAAACGCGATCACGAGCTTGCCTCGATCGACCATGACCACCGGCTTATCCATGCTCTCGGGCATCTGAAAGCCACGCTGATTCAACCAGTCGTCGACCATCCCCGACGCCATCGCGATCAACTCGTCGTTACCCATCGTCAACGCGTACGTCTCGTCGACCGCCGTATTCGCGAGCAACTGTTTCAACGCATATGCCTCTTCCGCGTCCTGCGCCTCGGCGAGGATCGCCCGCTTGCGCTGCACCGCCTCGGGCTTTACGAACGCCGAGACGTCCGACACATCGGGTACGTCCGCCGACGCCTCGGCCGCCTCCGACAATCGAGCGATCACCGACTCGGCCAACGCGACCCGCTCCGCGTCGGTTCGCTGCTCGCGAAGCGCCTCGGCCGCACGCCACACCGCCGGCTCACGCTGCAACAGATACACCGTCAGACCCGCGCCCAGCACCACCGCCAGCACTCCGCCAACGAGCGCCCGCTTCAACCATGTCTTCGTCGTCACCTGCATCGATTCGCCTCCGATTCCCCGTCTGTTATCGACGCCTCGGCGAACGCACCGGCACCGCCCCCCGCAAACAAGCCTAGGCAGTCGTTAAGCCCTGCGGGTTGTAACGATTGGACCCCCACAGTCCCGACGCGATCGCGACCCAAGCCCTAAGCTGCTCAGCGAGATGAACCCCGAACTGCTCACCACCCTCGCCATCGCGATCTTCAATTACACGCTCATCGCGCTCGCGTTGGGCGCGATCGTCGTCCTCGGCGTCAAGCGACAGCTCGGCGAACACGCCCTCCGCCTAGGACCCACCCGCGACCTCGGCCTCGACCCCGTCCTGCACGTCATCAACGCCCTCGGCGTCCTGGCCTACGGCATCGGGCTGCTCTTCATCACCGCCGACTCCCCCGCGCCCCTCCTCTTCGCCTTCGCCGCGCTGCCGCTCTTGCTAATGACGCTGCTCGTCGTTCAGGCCCTCCGCAGCCACGCCGGACTCCGCAAGATCGGACTCCTGCCCCGCCACCCCGGCCGCGACGTGAAGTGGGGCGTGGTCGGCGGCGTCCTCGGCTTCGGCCTCGCCGGCAGCGCGGGCCTCGTCGTCGGACTCATCAGCGCCGCGCTCGGCGACCCCGTCCAGCCCATCGCCCACGAAAAACTCGTCGAACTCAAAGACGCCTTCACCCCACAACTCCTCCTCGAACTCGTCCTCACCGCCGTCGTCCTCGCACCCCTCATCGAAGAACTCGTCTTCCGCGGCCTCCTGCAAACCAGCCTCGTGCGGCTGATGCGCGGCCGACGCTGGCCTGCACTCTTACTCGCCGCAGGCTTCTTCGCCGTCATCCACTGGGCCGTACTCGTCTCCTGGCACGGCATCGTTCCCCTCTTCGTCCTCGGCCTCGTCTTCGGCTACCTCTACGAACGCACCGGCTCGCTCGCGCCGCCCATCCTCGCCCACGCCCTTTTCAACGCCATGAACATCGCCCAAGCCCTCGCCCTCCCCCAATAACCCGCCAAACACCGCTACACCCCCCCCACCCCAAGCCGGGCCAAAGC
>JBMYUK010000187.1:0-5917 GCA_049605275.1 Phycisphaeraceae bacterium | reverse complement strand
ATCAGCCGGGGCTCGAGGTCGTTTATGACCTGGGCGATGGCGTGGCTGCCGGCGATCTCCTTGGTGAGCGCCTGCATCGGGTCGATGTACGAATCGCTGGCGCCGGACCGGATGGCTTCGATGAGTTCGGGCGCGTTGCGGCGTTCGAAGTACGCGGTGGCCTCGTACTTGCGGGGCAGAAAGAGGCTGGCGAACAGGACGACCGCCGTCACCGCAAACGCGGGCAGAACGAAACGCCAGCGGTGCTGGAGGATCACGTCCCACAGCTCGTAGATGGCCTTGGCTTGTTCCTGTTTATTGGTGGGCATGTCGGATGCTCCGCCGCGGTCGCGGTGGTTGGGTGTTTACTCGCCGGGCGCGTCGCCGTAGCCCCGCTCCCCGGTGACGGCGTTGTTGATGTTGGCCGGGCCGTTGACCAGGTTCGAGAGCGGCTGGAGGGGCATGAGCAGCTGCTCGAACGCGATCGTCGCCTTGCCGATGCCCGATGGCGGGACGTAGACGATGTCGCCGTCTTGGAGCACGGCGTTGAGGGTCGTGTCGCCGGTGCGGACCATGTGGTCGAGGTTGATGGTCATACGAGAGCGCAGCTCGCCGTTCTCATCGGGTCGAACGATCTGGATCGCCGCGGGGTCGGCGCGGTTGGTCGGCGCGGCCTTGGCGAGGGTGTTGAGCACGGTGTTCGAGCCGTCGTAGATGTAAGGCCCGGAGTTGCCGACCTCACCGAAGACGAAGATGCGTTTGCTCGCGTAGCGGGTGACCCGAGCGTTGATGTCCGCGTCCTGATAGTAGAAACTCGCGCGCTGTTCGAGCTCTTGCTGAACCGACTCGACGGTTCGGCCGGCCACGAAGATCTTGCCGAGCAAGGGCACGTTGACGTATCCGTCCGGGCTGACCGTCTCGCGGTAGCTGGTGATCTCGCGCACCCGTGTCGAGCGAAACTCCATGACGTCCGGCGGGCCGATGAGGTAGGGCGTCGTCGACGCGGGCATCCGCGGTTCCTGGATGAACGCGTGGTAGTCGGTGTACTTCGGGTTGTTCGAGCAGCCGACCAGCAGCAGCAACGCGGCGGCGGCGACACAGGCGGCAAAGCCCACGCGGAAGGTGTGAAAAAGTCTGAGCACCATGGTCTGGCTCCGGTTCAGCAGGCCGATCGATCCCAAAACCGCGGGAAGGTCTTAAGGATCAGGCGGAGGTCTAGGGCGATGGAACGTTGTTCGAGGTAACGCAGGTCGAGGTCGAGCTTGCGTCGCATGCCGTCGAGGTCGTTGGTGTAGCCGTTGACGACCTGGGCGAGCCCGGTGATGCCGGGCGTGGCGGCGACGCGTTTGTCGACGCCGGGCAGATCGACACGGAGCTTGTCGATGAACTCGGGTCGCTCGGGGCGCGGGCCGACGAGCGCCATCTCGCCGCGAATCACGTTCAAGAGCTGGGGCAATTCGTCGACGTGGCTAGTACGCATCCAGCCGCAGCCGGGGACGATACGCGGGTCGTTATCGGTCGCGTAGCGCGGGCCGTTTTTCTCGGCGTCGGTCCGCATCGTCCGCAGCTTCCAGATCATGAACAGCTTGCCGTCCCGACCCACTCGGCTCTGTCGGTAAAACACCGGCCCGCCGTCGGCACACTTCAGCCAAACCGCCGCGAACAGCAGCAGCGGGCTGAACAGCGCCAGCGCGAGCACCGCGCCGAACAGGTCCAGGAGACGCTTGGCGATCTCGAAACCCCGGCCCGGCGAAGCAAACGCTCGCGTCCGGGCTTGCGTCCAATCGGTCTGGATGGCGTCGAATACGGTCATGAACTCGGTCTCACATCGGGGCCAACTCGTCCCCCATCCCGCCGCGGCCAGCGGGTCGTCACGATCGGTATCGTCGCGCCGTTGTTGGGACTTAAACCCTCTGTGACGGTTGTATCGGCGTTGCCGGTAACAACGCCCGTGCCAGCCTCCGCCGCATCGGTTACCGGAACCGCTCGCCCGGCAAATCGCGTAAACCTCGAAAATCAAACGAATTAAAGAAACTCCGCCGACCCCCTCACAAAACCCCGCCGCCCGGCTACAATCTGCCCCACAGGGTCCATAGCTCAATTGGATAGAGCATCGGTCTTCGGAACCGACGGTTGGGGGTTCGACTCCCTCTGGGCCCATTGCGAAAGCCCCCTCCAACAGGGGGTTTTCTGCTAACCGGCGTCAACCCGATACGCCCGCTCGGAAAGGTCTCCCCGGCATGCCGCTGAGCCAACGCGACCAATATTCGGACCGCAAGGGCATGCGACTCGTCCGTTTGGGCGCGGTCGTCTGCCTCGCCGCCGTGGTCTTCGGCACGGTCTGCATGACGATCGTCGCGACCATAGGCGAGGGCGAAGACCCCCCGAAAATCTTCGAGCAGATGGGCGGCGCGGCATGCGGCGTCTTCGCGCTGGGCATCGTCATCGGCTTCGTCGGCTGGCTCATCTCTCTGAATCAGCCCGAGCCGCCCAAGCCGACCATCGCCGACCAACTCGCCAAGGCCGGAAGAGCCGACGAGCTGCAATCCGATTCCGAACCCGGTCCCGATGCGGATGCAGGCGAGGCACCGAAACGATGACAAGCACAACCGGTACGCTACGCGCCCTTCTCGTATTGTTGGTCGCGCTGATCGGCGGCGGCTGCGCGTTCGCCGAACCGGAGCACGAAGACGCTAAGCGACCCAACGTCGTCGTCTTCCTCGCCGACGACCAGGGCTGGGGCGACCTCTCCCTCCACGGCAACAAAGACCTGTCAACCCCCCACATCGACTCGCTCGCGAAAGACGGCGTCCGCTTCGATCGGTTCTATGTCTGCGCCGTCTGCGCCCCGACGCGCGCCGAGTTTCTCACCGGGCGATACCACCCCCGCACCGGGGTGCACGGCGTGTCGCGCGGCGCCGAGCGCATGAACCTCGACGAAACAACCATCGCCGACGCTTTCCAGGCCGCCGGCTACGCGACCGGCTGCTTCGGCAAGTGGCACAACGGCATGCAGTACCCCTATCACCCCAGAGCGCGCGGCTTCGACACCTTCGTCGGGTTCTGCTCCGGGCACTGGGGCGATTACTTCGACGCCGAACTCGAACGCAACGGCGAGTACTTCCAATCCGAGGGCTACATCACCGACGTCGTCACGAGCGAAGCGATCCGGTTTATCGAGGCGAGTGTAAAAAACGATAAGTCGTTTTTCTGCTTTGTCCCGCTGCCGACGCCGCACTCGCCGATGCAGGTACCCGACGAATACTGGGATCGCCACAAAGATAAGCTATTCGAGATGAAGCACGGCCGAGCCGACGCCCACACCCGCGCCGCGTTCGCCATGGTCGAGAACATCGACGACAACGTCGGCCGCGTGCTTGCCACGCTCGACGAACTCGAACTCGCCGGCAACACCATCGTGATCTACTTCAGCGACAACGGCCCGAACGGCGAGCGCTGGAACAACGGGATGAAGGGCCGAAAAGGCTCGCTCGACGAGGGCGGGGTGCGGTCGGCGCTGTTCATGCGTTGGCCCAACGGGATACCCGAAGCGACTACGTATCCGAACACGGCCGGGGCGATCGACCTCAAGCCGACGCTCACGCGTTTAGCGGAGATCGAGCCCGCCGG
This sequence comes from Phycisphaeraceae bacterium, assembly GCA_049605275.1. Taxonomy (GTDB): domain Bacteria; phylum Planctomycetota; class Phycisphaerae; order Phycisphaerales; family Phycisphaeraceae; genus JAHQVV01. The sequence goes on along the minus strand of JBMYUK010000187.1, from coordinate 2,308 downwards.
CGACAAGCCGATGGACGGCCTCGATCTCTCGGCGGTGCTGCTTGGCGCGGTCGCACCCACGGCGATCCCGCCGCGCACGATCGGCTCGCATCAAAACGGCAAGGTGAGTCTCCGCGTCGGTGATTACCTGCTGAATCAGGACGGCAGGCTGTACAACCTCCGCGATGATCCGACGCAATCGAAAGACCTGACGAATCGGGAGCCGCAGATCGCCGAGGACTTGCGCCAGTCGCTGGCGAGGTGGCGCGAAGACGTCGGGCTGAACAACAATCGCGAGCGCCGCCCTTTTACGGTCGGCCATCAGGACTGGCCCGTGACCGAACTGCCCGCGCGCGACGCGAAGAGCAAGGGCGGGATCAAACGATCCAGCCCGCATCCGAACTGTTCTTACTTTTACAATTGGACGCGCAAGAACGATGCGATCGTCTGGGACGTCGAGGTGTTGACCCCGGGGCGGTACGAAGCGCACGTGTATTACACCTGCTCGAAAGCGGATGTGGGCTCGACCATCGAGTTGCGCTTGGGCGACGCGGCGGTCTCGGGCCAAGTGACCCAGGCCCACGACCCGCCGCTCGAAGGCGAGGCAGAGAATCGCATCTTCATGCGCGAGTCGTACACGAAAGACTTTAAGCCGATGCCGCTGGGCGTGATCGAACTGGAAGCGGGGCGGGGCGAGATGTCGCTGCGTGCGATAGAAATCCCCGGCGAAGAGGTGATCGACTTTCGCCGATTGATGCTGAAGCGCGTGGCCGATTGACGGTGTCGCTGGCGACGCGAAGCGTCCCGTTCTAAGAAGGTGTACGAGAAGTGCCTTAGGTGGGATAGGCGTCCCGCCTGTCGTCGCGACGAAGTCGTGAATGGTAAGACTTTTGGCTGTGCCCAAACGGCGGGCGAGACGCCCACCCCACCTTTTTATACACGTTCTCAGCATCGATCACGACTCGCACGGGACGCTTCGCGTCACCCGCTACACACAGACGAGGCGTGCGTCAGCGCCTCACGCATCACTCGGGCCTTGTCGAGCATCTCTTGGTACTCGCCGTCGGGATCGGAGTCCGCGACGATGCCGCCGCCGGCCCAGACGTCGGCTCGGCCATGTCCGTGCGCGCGGTCTTGGTCGATCATGACGGTGCGAATGGCGATATTCAGGAGCGCCTTTTGCCCTCGGATCATGCCGATCGCGCCGCAGTACGCGCCGCGCCGCGCGGGCTCGAGTTCGTCGATGATCTGCATCGCCCGAACTTTGGGCGCGCCGGTGATCGAGCCGCCGGGTAGGGTCGCGCGCAAGAGGTCGACGAGATCGCGCTCGGGATGCAGTTGGCCGGTGATCGTCGCGACGCCGTGGTGAACGGTGGGGTGCGTCTCGATGGTGCGCGGCTGATCGACGCGGATCGAGCCGTAGCTACAGACCCGGCCGAGATCGTTGCGCATGAGGTCGACGATCATCGCGAGTTCGGCCTTGTCTTTCTCGCTGTCGCGCAGGTCGCTTGGATCGGCGGTGCTCGGGCGCGTGCCCTTGATCGGGCGCGTCGTCACCCGGCGGTCGGCATCGAGTTGCAGGAAGAGTTCGGGCGAGATCGACGCGAGCGTGCGGCGCGGTTCGCGGTCATCGAAGCGGGTGAGTTCGCCGTAGGCGCCATACCAGGCGGGGGATCGTCGGCAGAGTTCGGCGTAGAGCACGCGGGGGTTGCCGGCGAACGGGCCGGTGAATCGTTGGGCGAGATTGACCTGGAAGACGTCGCCGGCGGCGATGTAGTCGATGGCTCGTCGGATGGATGCTTTGACGTCGCGGTCTGTCTGCTCGGGCTCGATCGGGCCGGCGTTATAGTCGATGGGGCTCGGCGCGTCGCCGAGTGGCGGGGGGCCTTGCTCGGCGTATCGGCCGTGGGCGGACCACCGCTGGGTCTGGTTGTCGTGGACGAGCCAGCCGTCGCATCGTTCGAGTTGGAGAGTTGGCCAGCCGCGGTCGTCGTCGGGCGGTTGGGGGAGCGTTTCGATCGATCGCACGAGGTCGTAGCCGAAGCCGGCGAGCCAGAGCGATCGGCCGGCGTCGACGCGGAGGATGTTCCGCAAATCGTTGAAGGGATCGTGCGTGAGCGCCGCTGCGCTGCGTACCGAGCGAGCGAACGCGCCGTCGGGCTGACTCAATTCGGTTCGGCCGTTTTGAAAACGTATCGCCTCGACGGGTTGCGCGAGCACGGTGTGACGCGACCAGCGCGCGTCCGGCGGGCCGAACAAGCGCACCAGGGCGGGCTCTGCGCCCTCGCCCGTGCGGTCGTGCCCCCCGGACCAGGCCTCCTCGGCGGCG
>JBMYUK010000186.1:0-5937 GCA_049605275.1 Phycisphaeraceae bacterium | reverse complement strand
GACGCCCGAGGCGCACGATCGTCAGGCCGCGGTCGTGAGTCATCTGCCGCACCTGGCCGCCGTGGCGCTCGTGCAGGTCGCCGAGACGCTGGGCGGGCTCGACCTCGCCTCGACGGGCTACCGCGACACGACCCGACTGGCGAGCAGCAATCCGGGCATGCGCGCCGACATTTTGTTGGCGAATCGATCGGCCGTGCGCGATGCGCTGTCCGCGATGACCGAGCGGCTCGCGGCGCTCGATGCGCTGCTGTCCACCGGCGACCGCGAAGCGATCCGAAGCGTACTCGATGAAGTCGCCAAAGCCCGAGCGGCGTGGATCGAGCAGGGCCCGTCGCGGGGGTGATGCGCTCGCCGCCTGATTCGACGATTCCGAGCGAACAGGCCGATATCCCCTAACGTAGGATCGAGATACCCAAGGAGCCGCACGATGTGGAGTCGCGTTTTAGTCTGCTTTGTTTTATCGCTTGCGTTCGGTCTGTCTACAGGTGCGCACGCCGAAGACAAACCCGCGGGAGACGATGCCGGGGTCCAGGCGACGGACAAGACCAGGCCGCTGGCGATCGAAGCCAAGCCTAACGCCGACGGCAAGGCCGACGCCGACACCGCCGAGAACGAGCCCAAGAACCAAGCTCAAGAACAAGCCGAGCCCGAGCTTTCGACCGCGGACTTGCAGAAGCAGATCCGCGAGTTGGAGATGCAGGTGCGCGAGAAGCGCGAGCGGTTCCGCGAGCAGATTCAAAAGGAGCGGGCCGAGGCCACGGGCAACAAGACCACGCCGATCGATGAGATCGTGCTGCCGAAAAATCCGACGCGGGAACAGGCCGAGGCCTACGTCGAAGCGCTCAGACAGGCGAGCCACGGGCGTCGGAGCTTTTCGACGAACGACCCGATCGTCAAGAAGCTGCTCGATTTACCCAAGGCGCACTACGACCTCATCATCGCCGAGTCGACCGGGCGTTCGTCGCTTCGTGCGTTGGCGATCTACGCGCTCCGTCAGATCGATCCCGAGACGATCCGAAAACACTTCGTCAGCACGCTTGATGAGAATCCCAACGGCATCGGCGTCATCGTCATGCACGGCTGGTGCGAGGACGTTCGGCCGCAGATCGTCGAATACGTTCGGTCCGCGGACAGCTCGATGGGCATCGCGTGGTTCCAGGCCGCCGTCGAACTCGTCGAGCCCGAGCTTTACCCCAAGCTGCACGAGATCGCGATCGACTCCCGCTACGCCATGCAGTTCATCAACATGCTCAAGACGCTGCCGGATTACGACGTGCAGCACACGATCAACGCGTGCTGGGAACGCGCGGCCGCAGGCAAGCTCGCAGTCAGCACGAGCACGCTCGCCCCCGCCGCAGCGAAGCTCGGCAACGTCGATGCGCTCGGCGTGCTCATCGCGCAGATTCAGCACCGGGCGAGCTACATGGCCACTACATCGACCTACAACGTCCGCCGCGTGCAGGTGCTCGGGCTCATCGAAGAGCGCGGCTCGAACAAAGAACTCGACCAGTGGTACAAGGCGAACAAAGACAGGCTCGTGTTCGACGGTTTGAGCGGTCGGTTCGTCGTGGCCGAAGACTTCTAATCGCCCGGGTATCATGTGGCGATGACCTATCGGCTCGGATTCATCGGCTGCGGAAACATGGCCCAGGCGATCGCAAGCGGTGCGATTAAGGGCGGCGTGCTCGCGCCCGGCGAGATCATCGCGTCCGATCCGTCGGAAGCGAATCGCTCGGTGTTCGACGAATGGGGGTGCCGCGCGGTCGAGGACAACGCCGAGGTTGCCGCGCAGGCCGAGCAGGTGCTGCTCGCGGTCAAGCCGCAGGTGTTTCCGCAGGTCGCGCCGCAACTCGCGGGGTTGCCTGACGACCGCGTGCTGATCTCGATCATGGCGGGGCTGTCGTCTGCAAAGATTGCGTCGCTGATCGGTGCGACCTGTCGCGTCGTAAGAGTGATGCCGAACACCCCGGCGATGGTCGGCGCGGGGATGGCCGGGATCGCGCTGGGCGAGGGTGCGCAGCCGGGCGACGACGCGCTGGCGCAGCAACTGTTCGCGGCCGTCGGCGAAGTGGTCGCGCTCGACGAGCCGATGATCGACGCCATCAACGCGATCAGCGGGTCGGGTCCGGCCTATCTTTTTTACCTGGCCGAGGCGATGGAGGCGGCAGCGAAAGACCTCGGGCTCGGTGACGCCGCTCGTCGAATCGTCGCGCAGACACTCGTCGGCTCGGGCAAGCTGCTGGCCGAGTCGGGCGAAGACCCCGCCGAACTGCGACGCAAGGTCACGTCCCCCGGCGGCACGACGCTCGCCGCATCCAACCATCTCGACGCCAAGCAAGTCCACACCTCGATCATCCAGGCCATCCACGCCGCCTTCGCCAGAGCGAAAGAATTGGGCGGCTAGCCTCGCTCGCCGCGCCTACCGTACACGCAACATCCTCAAGGACCACGCATGAAATCCTCGGAAACGAACTTAATCTCTGTCGCTCTCTTACTGAACCGCCTGACGCTCGGCGTGTTATTCGCGCTCGCCGGTGTGCGAAAATTGCTGCCGACCGACGAGGCTACGATCGTCGACAAGATGAACGGCTTCGCGAGTTATGTCGCGAGTCAGGCGCCGCTGCCCGAGGCGCTGGGTAAGGCTTACGGCTACGCGTTGCCGTGGGCCGAAATCCTCGTCGGGGCGACACTGATCGTCGGCTTTTTCACGCGGCTATCGGCCGTGCTCATCGGGCTCATGCTATTGAGCTTCATCATCGCGATGGGCGTCGAGTGGTGGCCGGCGCAAGGCCCGGCGTTCAGCAAGAACGTCATCCTCCTGACGCTTTGCGTGCTGATCGCGGCCGCGGGCAGCGGCAAGTTCGCTCTGAAACCCGACGGCCCGCTGAAGTAATCTCGAACGATGGCCTACGCATCACTCTCCGCATTTGTCGAAGCGCTCGAGCGTGCCGGCGAACTGGTTCGCGTCGCCGAGCCGGTGTCGTGCATGCTCGAGGTCGCGGCGGTGGCGGATCGCATAAGCAAGTCGCCCGCGGCGCGGCCATCTGATCACGCGCCGAAGACCGACCCGATCCACCACGCACTCGGCGGCAAGGCGCTGCTCTTTGAACACGTCACGCTGCCCGACGGCTCGCGCAGCGATGTGCCGCTGCTCATCAACGCGTTCGGCAGCTACAAGCGGATCGAGATGGCGCTCGGCTGCGAGGACGTCGGCCTCGAGGGGTTGGCCGACCGCGTCGCGGAGTTGGTCAAGCCCGAGCCGCCGAATACGCTGATGGAGAAACTGAAAAAGGGCCTGGAATTCGCGAAGATCGCGCAGCTGCCGCCGAAGGTCGTGAGCAAAGCCGACTGCCAGCGGGTCGTCAAGACCGGCGACGCGATCGACCTGACCCGGCTGCCGATCATCAAGTGCTGGCCCGACGATGGCGACCCGACCGCGTGCGGCTATCCGCTGACGCCCGAGCAGTCCGGCACGGCCGCCGGGCTCGGCCGATACATCACCCTCGCGGGCATGTACACGATCCACCCCGACGACGCGGGTAAGCCCGATGGCGAGCCGCGCCCGTCGCGCAACATCGGCATGTACCGCGCCCAGCTCATCGACGCGACGCACACCGCGATGCACTGGCACGTCCATCACGATGGCGCTCGTCATTGGCGCGCGTGGAAGAAGCACAACCAGACCAAGGGCGATCACTCCGGCGGGATGCCTTGTGCGATCGTGCTCGGCGGCGAGAGCGTCTTGCCTTACGCCGCGACCGCGCCGCTGCCGCCGGGGATCAGCGAGTTGCTCTTCGCCGGTTTTTTGAACCGGAGCGCGATCAAGATGGTCCGCTGCAAGACCATCGACCTGCACGTGCCCGCCAACGCGGAGATCGTCATCGAGGGCGTTGTCTCGACCGAGGCCGGCCCCATCGGTTACGACCCACGAGACGACGATGCGCCGCCGCTTGATCCAGATCACGAAGTCTTCGAAGGGCCCTTCGGCGATCACACCGGCTTCTACTCGCTGCCCGATCGGTATCCGATCTTCACCGCCACCGCGGTCACCATGCGCGAGCCGGGCGACAAAGGCCCGATCTATCCGACCACCGTCGTCGGCCCGCCGCCGCAGGAAGACTACTACCTCGGCAAGGCCACCGAACGCATCTTCTTGCCGCTTCTCAAAACGCTCGTGCCCGATATCCTCGACTACGACCTGCCCATGTTCGGCGCGTTCCACAACTGCGCCTTCATCCGGATCAAGAAGGAATACCCGCTGCAGGCCCGGCGGATCATGCACGCGATCTGGGGCGCGGGGCAGATGGCGTGGACTAAATTCATCGTCGTGGTCGACGACGACGTCGATGTGCACAACCACGAAGACGTGCTGTTTCACCTCTGCGCAAACGTCGACCCGGGGCGAGACCTCGAGATCGTCAACGGCCCGCTCGACATCCTCGACCACGCGGCGCCGAGGCTCGGCGCGGGTCACAAGCTCGGCGTCGACGCCACCCGCAAGTGGCCGGGCGAAGAGGTCAACGGCAACCCGGTACGCGACTGGCCGACCTACCTCGGCCGACACGAAGGCATGCACGCTTCGATCGATCCGCTCGTCGAGCGGATCATCGGTTCGCCTTGAAAACGCTTCGGTTCGCACGTTGAACGCGGCGCTTGATACAAAATGATGTTTGCATTACTTCAGCTTCTCGACGAGAAAATCGATCGAGCTGACGCCCGGGTCGTCCTGCATGCCGCGGTAGCGGACGTTCGCCGTGTTTTCGTAGGCCCGCATGACATCGACGATCAGCTTCGACTGCCTGGGGTGATGGCGCATGACGGTCCACGCCGTGTCGTCGGCGAGTTCGGAGTCTTCGTACTGACTCATCAGCAAGAGTTCGGGGTCGCCCGTTGAGATCAACGCGAGCGGCGAGACCTGTTCGACCAGCGCGATCACGGCGGGATCGTTGAGCGGTTCGAGGTAACGCACGTCGAGGTACTTGGACATGAGCCGCTCGTGCTTGTTCATCGGGATCTCGTGCTCGGTCCACGCGCGCGGATCGAACGACGCGATGGGGTGCCGAGCGACGGCGGCGACCAGCCGCGTGGACATCGCCGCGATCGCCGGCGTCTTCCAGGGCGCTCGCGTTTCGACGGGCACTTCCTGTTCCTCGGATTCGCCTTCTGGATCGGTCGCATCACGCTGCGCATCAGCGTTCTTGCGCGATTCTTCGGCGCTCTCAAGCGGCTCTTGCTTCCGAGGCTCTTGCTTGCGGGGGTCTTTGATCTCGCCGGCGATGAGTTTCGCGCGGACGTCGAGATCCGCGAGGTCGTCGTGCAGTGCGAGATAAAGCGCGAGATTGCCGCCGGCCTCTTCGCCGTGCGCAGCGACGCGGGTTGCGTCGATGTTGAAGGTTTCGGCGTAGAAGCGCAGGTACTGCAGCGCGAGCGTGGCGTCGTCGAACGGCGCGGGGAACGGGGCCGAGTCGGTCGTGCGGTAGTCAACCGACGCGATGGAGATGCCGGCTTCGAGCAGGGCTCGGACGTTGAGCGTGCCGGTGTCGCGTTCGTCGCCGGTGATGAACTGCCCGCCGTGGAAGAAGACGACGAGCGGGGTGGGTTTGTCGGACTCGGCGAGGTAGAGGTCGAGGTGGTGCTTGTCGTCGGGGCCGTAGGGAAGGTCGTTGTGCGTGGGGCGCGGGGGGCGGCGTCGCTCGGCACGCTCACGCCAGCGTTCGCGCTGCTTGTCGATGAAGGCGCGGGCCTCGGTCGCGTCGAGCGCGCCGTCGTCGTTCGTGTCCGCGTCGGGGTAGCGATCGAGGATGCGTTTGAGCATCTGCGAGTTTTCGCTGGTCGCGTCGTCTTCGATCCGCCAGTTCGGGCGTTGCCGCCGATCGCGCTCGCCGCCGCGCCCGCCGAAAGCCCTTCCGCCGCGCCGGACAGCGCGTCCGTGATCGC
>JBMYUK010000185.1:0-5965 GCA_049605275.1 Phycisphaeraceae bacterium | reverse complement strand
CACGCGGAACCGCGCGCTGCCGGGCACGGGGTTTATTCCGGAGTCGGGGGCGTTGAAACTGTCGGGCCACGCGACGCTGGTGGCGGTGCAGATCGCCGGGCCGCGGTCGGCGGGGCAGGGTGTTCGGGCGGTGCACGCGTGGACGGTGGACGACTGGCTGGGCAAGGGATTTATGAAGACGGCCACGGCGGACCCGCCGGGCATCGACCACCCCGCGCGGGTGTTCAATCACTCGTGGATCGGCAGCGGTTCGCCGGCGGTGCCGTTGATCCTGCGTCGGGTGGATTACCTGATCGACGAGCGGGACGTGCTGATGGTCTGCGGGCTTGGCAACGGCAAGGGGAAGATGCCCGAGTTGCTGGCGAGCGCGTACAACGTGATCAGCGTCGGGGTGGCGAGCGGGCGTCACTCGAACGAGCCGACGACGATCGAGACGCCGGGCCGACGCAAGCCCGACCTGGTCGCCCCGGGTAATCAGACGAGCTACGCGACGGGCCTGGTAACGGGCGTGGTCGCGGCGATGCTGGAGCACGCGGATCGCATGGTAGATGTCGATGAAAATGGCGACGACGGCGACGCGGCATCGGTGAATCGCAACGCGGCGGCGACCCGGGCGGAGGTGATCAAGGCGGCGCTGCTTGCCGGGGCGCGTCGCACCGCGCAGTGGTCGCCGATCGAGGGCGAGCCGTTGGATCGGACGCTCGGCGCGGGCGTCGTCGAGATCGACCGTGCGCTGGTGATCCTCGATGCGGGCCACGCCGAGCCGGACCGGGCGACCAATCAGCGCTACGGCTGGTCGTTTTCGACGATCGACGCGGACGCGCAGCGTTACTACGACTTTTCCCTCGACGCCGAGCAGGGGCCCGCTTCGTTCGCGCTCGTCTGGCACCGCCGGGTCCTCGGCGGCCGGGCGCGAATCCTCAACCCGGACACCGGCGAGACGCGCACGATCTGGAACGCCGCGCACTTTACCCCCGACCTCGACCTCGGCCTGGTCCGCCTCGAGGCCGACGGCGGCGAGACCCTCATCCGATTCAGCCAGAGCGACGTCGACAACGTCGAGTTGATCCATCTGCCCGCGCTCGAACCGGGCCGATACCGCCTGCGCGTCCGCCGCAAGCACGACGACACGAGCCAGCCGTGGGACTACGCCCTCGCCTGGCGGATCGAAGCGAAGGAGTAGCTTTCTCTCGTGCTACTCGTGCTAAGAGTTAAAGACATATCACTTGAATCAAGATCGGCGCAAAGAGAATAAAAAAATAGATCAAGAGCCAAATCATTCCATTGCCGGAAACCATCGTTTTCGTCTGATCTTTCATAAAATCTGGTGCATTTGTATCGTTATCGAGAAGTTTCGCGATGTCTTTACGATAGAGATAATACGTGTGTTTGCGTTCGAGTATGAAGCCATATGCCGCTAGAGAAAGTACTACTAAACCGAGTATGATCGCATCCTTCGAGATACAACAAGTGAAATAGTCTTTCTGGGAAATAATTAGCGCATGAATCGCTAGTACACCCGCTGATGCCCACCGCTGCTCACTTTGGCACTTATCCATTCGGCTCTGAAATAGGTTGATTAAAGTATCTTTCATGAATGAATTGTATCGATTTCTTGCCTAGATCTGGAGACCTATGGACGTCTCAATCCCCCTCGATCATCGCGGGGGTTTCGCGGGCGTCACCTTTGATTTGGGTCGGCGGGCGCATGAAGGCGATCAGGCCGAGGACCGCGATCATCGTGGTGATGGCGTAGACGTTGAACATGAGGGGGAGCGAGCGTTCGGCGAGTTCGCCGCCGAGGACGTTGCCCGCGATGCGCGAGGGGCCGAAGACGGTCATGGCGTAGAGGCCTTGGATCGATGAGCGGAAGTGATCGCCTGCGAGTGCGTTGAGGTAGATCGGCGGGACGACGTAGATGGCGACGACGGTCGAGCCGTGGAGGACCTGTGTCCAGACGGCGACGTGGGGGTTGGGGAAGAGTCCGAGCAGCGCGAAGCGCAGGGCCATGAGCCCGAGGCCGGCGACGATGAGCCGCTTGAGTCCGAATCGCGCGGCGAGCAGGCCGGTGGTGGTCATGACGGCGAGTTCGAGGACGACGCCGAGCATGGTGATGGGCCCGACCCAGGCCTCGGCGAACCCGACGGTGTCGGTGAGGTAGATCGAGTAGAAGCCGTAGTACGCGCTGTTGCCGACGTGGGCGATGAAGAGGCAGACGCAGAACCAGAGCGCGGGTCCTTTGAAGAGGACCGCGGCGGCGGCGAGGGTGGGGAAGCGGCGAGTCGCTTCGGTGTTGGATTCGCGGTAGCGGGCTTTTCGCGCGGCGTTGAGTCGGACGCGCGGGAGGGTGAGCGCGTTGACGAGCCCGAGCGCGCAGACGCCGCCGCCCAGCCAGAGCGCGACGGAGACGTCGTTGCCCGCGCCCGGGCCGATGAGAAAGTAAAGCCCGGCGAGCGGCAGGGCGAACCCGATCGTGCCGAACGTGCGGACGCGGTGGTAGGGCGTTTCGGATCGGCCTTCGTGGGTCGCGGTTTGATTGGCGGCGAAGACGAGCCCGTCCTGCAGCGCGGCGAGCGGCCAAAAGAAAAACGCGAAGACCGTGTGCGCGAGGAACAACTCGACGAAGCTGTGGCTGAGCGCCTGCCAGGCGCAGGTGATCGCGGAGACGGCGAAGAGCACGGCGATGATCGATCGGCTCTGGAGCCTGGTGTCGGCGAGGGCGGTCATGACCACGGGCGTGAGGATGATCGCTAGGCCGGTCGTCGCAAGGATGACGCCGACCTGCGTCGTACTGCCCAGCGTCATCGAGGCGAGTTGGATGGGTTCGCTGAGCCGCTGCTTGAGGAGCACGGGCAAGTACGCGAGGATCGAGCCCATCGCGGCGAAGGTGATGAGAAATTGTCGCGAGAGCGCACGCATGTGCGGAGAGTGTAGCGGCGGCGATCGGGCGACTCGATCAGACGGATGAACGCCGGGCCGCTTAGCACGTTTACGTAAAGGTGGGGTGGGCGTCTGGCCCGCCGTTTGGGCGCAGCGCAAAGTCTTACGATTCACGACTTCGTCGCGACGACAGGCGGGACGCCTAACCCAGCTAAGAACGTGTATGAGAAGTGCCATCGATAGCCGGAGACCTACGGGCTCCGGACACGAAAGCAGTTGTTTGTTCTGACAACCCGTCTGTTCTCTTGTCCGGCGTCCGTAGGCCGCCGGCTGTTTTTGACTTCTCCTACAAGTTCTAAGGCACGACTCGTGCGTGTTCTTAACCCTGCATCGCTTCTGCGAGGAAGCCCTTGAACAGTCGGCGGTGCTCTTCTTCGTCGCCCTTGAGTTGGATGCAGAGGTCTTCGGTGACCGGGTCGTCGTCGCCGGCCGCGTCGATGATCGACTGGTAGTGCTGGATCGCGCTGTCCTCGGCCGCGATCACGCCGTGGATTACCGAGACGATGTCGAGCGCGTCGCCGTTGGGTTGGAGCGCGCTCTGGTTCATCTCGAGCGACTGGCTGCCGGGCACGACGCCTTCGAGGACCTTGATCCGCTTGGCGATCATCTGCGCGTGCGTGAGTTCTTCGGTGATGTCCGCGGCCAGGGCGTCTTTGATGTGCTTGGCCTTGAACCCGTCGAGGTTGATCGACTGGGCGGTGTAGTTGCAGACGGTTTCGAGCTCCATGTTGAAGGCTTTGCGGAGCAGGGCGACGATCTCGAGGCGTTTGTCTTCGGTCATGGCGTTCGGTGTTGGTTTGTGGGTGTTGGGTGTTAGGGGCGGGCGATGGATCTTTTGCGGGTGTCGGCTTGCGGCCTGATATCAATCTACCGATGATTCGTGCAATCCCCAACCCCTAATCCCCAACTCCCAACTCCCCATGCGCTACGCCCTCATTATCGCCGGCGGCTCGGGCACTCGGCTCTGGCCGATGTCCACCAAGGCTTTGCCCAAGCAGCTCATCCCCTTCATCGACTCAGAGGAAGGCGGCCCGCCCCGGTCGCTCCTGCAGATCGCGATGGAGCGGCTCGACGGGCTGGTGCCTACCGAGAACATCTACGTCTGCGCCGGCGAATCGACGCGGCGGGCGATGCTCGACAAGCTGCCGGGCCTGACCGAGGACCGGTTCATCGGCGAGCCCGTCGGCCGGGACACGCTCAACGCGGTGGGCCTGGGCTGCGGCGTGCTCGCTCACCGGGACCCGGACGCGACGGTCGCGGTGTTCACGGCCGACCACCTGATCGAGCCGGTCGACGAGATGCTCAAGATCGTCGAACGGGGCTACGAACTAGCCGAGTCCGACGAGAAGACGCTCGTGACCTTCGGCATCGCGCCGACGCACGCCGCGACGGGCTACGGCTACCTCGAGCTTGGCGCGGGCATCGGCGACGGCGCGTCGGCCTTCGTCGTCGATCGGTTCAAGGAAAAGCCCGAAGCGGTCGTCGCGGACACCTATTTCGCCGCCGGCCCGACGAAGTACCTCTGGAACTCGGGCATGTTCGTCTGGAAGGCCGCGAACGTGATGAGCTGCATCCAAAAGTACGCGCCGGAGAACTTCGCCGACCTCGATCGGCTGTGCTCGACGTGGGGTACGGATGCGTGCAAGGCCGAGCTGCAGGAGACCTTCGGCAAGCTGAACAAAGTCAGCGTCGACTACGCGATCATGGAGCCGGCGAGCCGGGACGAGGCCGTGCGCGTCGCCGCGGTGCCGATGCCGCTGAGCTGGCTGGACGTGGGCAGTTGGCCGAGCTTCGGCGAGACGCGCAAGCAAGATCGCGATGGCAATCGCTCGGGCGGCTGCAGGACGGTCACGATGGACTCGAAGAACACGCTCGCGGTTAGCGACGATCCGGACGAGCTGATCGCGACGATCGGCGTGGAAGACCTCATCATCATACGCTCGGGCAAGCGCACGCTGGTGTGCAAAGCCGACGACGCCGAGCGGATCAAACAACTGCACGGCCTGGTCGGGGAGGCGTACGGCGAGCGTTATCTCTGATTCGCTGTTTGACAGGATGGCATCGTCAAACGCTCTAAAATCCAAGCATGCGCTATCTCGCGATTGATCTCGGTGACAAACGGACGGGCGTGGCGATTGGAGACGACGCGACGGGGATCGTGTCGCCGTTGGAGGTGGTGGCGACGTCGAGCGCGTCGGAGCGTTTTCGTTTGTTGCGGGCGTTGATCGAGCGGGAGGGGCCCGGGGCGTTGGTGGTGGGTTGGCCGTTGAACATGGACGGGCGCGTCGGGGCGAACGCGGCGAAGTGCAAGGCGTTTGCGGCCGAGTTGTCGGAGGCGACGCGCTTGCGGGTGCATCTGCACGACGAGCGGCTGAGCAGCGCCGCGGCGGACGAGCAGATGGCGATGAGCGGGCTGACGCACAAGCAGAAGAAGGCGCGTCGGGACGCGTTGGCGGCGGCGAATATCCTGCGCGGTTTTTTTGAAGCGCGGTCGTCAGCGGATGATGAGGTAGATCCAGACGCCGACGCCGAAGAAGAGGTTTAAGAGCGCGATGTAGCCGAGGTTCGCCCGCCACTCGGTGGTGAGGAATCGGCGCGCCGGCCAGTTCACGAGGTAACAGAGCTGCAGCAGCGTCTGCTTGGCTTGCTCGAGTTTGCCGGCCCAGTCGATCGGCTCGCGCGGCAGCTGCTCCTGATAAACCCGCTCGTTTTCCTCGGCGGTTTCGGCGATCGCGGCGAGCGCGGCGAAGGGGTCTTCCTTGTCTTGATTCGTGCTCGCGCCGGCTCCGACGGGCTCGAAGCTGCCCTCGAGGTCGAAGTCTTCCGGCTGGGTGTCGAGCTCGTTCGCGACGTCGCGCGCGGTCGCGGCGTGCGGGTCGGCGGCGGCGTCGCTCGGCGTCGGAGGCGACGGGACGATGCCCGCGGTGATCGCGTCGACCGTGTGGAAGTCCCCGGCCAACTCGTCGTCCGCGTCGATCTCGCTGGCGAGCAGCTGATCGAGCTCGTCGATGCTCGTTTCGTCGAC
>JBMYUK010000184.1:0-5966 GCA_049605275.1 Phycisphaeraceae bacterium | reverse complement strand
CACCCAGCGACTGACCCCCGACACGACCGTCGACAACGACAGCGCCCTCTCCCTGCAGGTGACCAAGCGCGACGGCCGAGTCGTCGAGTTCGAGCCCGCCCGCATCCAACGCGCGATCGAGGCCGCCTTCGCCGCCGAGTACACCGACAAAACCAACGCCCCGCTTTCCGACGAGCAGCGCCGCCACGTCGAGAACATCACCGCGATGGTCATCGCCGCTTGTTCCGAGCAGGACTCGTCCGGCGACGTGCTCGAGGTCGAAGGCGTGCAGGACGTCGTCGAAGAAAAACTCATGCGCTCCGGCGAGTTCTCCGTCGCCCGCCGATACATCGTCTACCGCCAGGAGCGCAACCGCGCCCGCATGCTCCGCATGGAATCGGTCAAGCAGGCGTCGGACGTTACCGTCACCCGACGCGGCGGCAACAGCGAACCGCTCAACACCCACCTCGTCAAGCGACGGATCTACGAAGCCTGCCACGGCCTGCCGCAGTGCAAGCCCAACGAACTCCTCCAAGAGCTTTACGCCAACCTCTACAACGGCATCACGACCACCGAGCTCGAAAAGGCCATGGTCATGATCGCCCGTCAGCACATCGAGAAAGAGCCGGCCTACAACAAGGTCGCCACCCGCCTGGTCCTCAACATCATCTACCGGCAGGCCCTCGGCGAGGTGCCCGCTAAGCAAGACCACGAGGCGATCTACCTCGGCAAGTTCGAAGCGGCGCTTAAGGCCGGCGTCGAGGCCGACCTCCTCGATCCGGAACTGCTCACCTACGACTTCGACAAGCTCCGCGCGGCGATGAAGCCCGAGCGTGACGAGACGTTCGCCTACCTCGGCAGCCAGACCGTCTACGACCGCTACCTCATCCACATCAAGAAGCGCCGCATCGAGACGCCCCAGTTCTTCTTCATGCGTGTGGCCATGGGCCTGGCGCTCCGCGAAGCCAAGGAAAGCCGAGAAGACTACGCGATCCAGTTCTACGAACTGCTCTCGACTTTCCGCTTCGTCAGCGCGACGCCGACGCTCTTTAACTCCGGCACAAAGCATCCGCAGCTGTCCTCCTGCTACCTGACCTCGGTCGACGACGACCTCAACCACATCTTCAAGTGCGTCGGCGACAACGCGGCCCTCTCCAAGTGGGCCGGCGGACTCGGCAACGACTGGACCCGCGTCCGCGCCACCGGCAGCCACATCAAAGGGACCAACGGCGAATCTCAAGGCGTCATCCCCTTCCTCAAGATCGTCAACGACACCGCCGTCGCCGTAAACCAGGGCGGCAAGCGAAAGGGCGCCGTCTGCTCGTACCTCGAGACCTGGCACCTCGACATCGAAGAGTTCCTCGACCTCCGCAAGAACACCGGCGACGATCGGCGACGCACCCACGACATGCACACCGCCAACTGGATCCCCGACCTGTTCATGCAACGCGTCGCGCAGAAAGGCACCTGGACCCTCTTCTCGCCCAACGAAGTCCCCGAACTGCACGATCTCTTCGGCAAGGCGTTCGAAGACAAGTACACCGAGTACGAGCAAAAAGCCCGCGACGGCCAGATGCACCAGCACCGCACCATCGAGGCCGTCGAACTCTGGCGCAAGATGCTCTCCATGGTCTTCGAGACCGGCCACCCGTGGATCACCTTCAAAGACCCCAGCAACCTGCGTTCGCCGCAGGACCACGCCGGCGTCGTCCACAACTCCAACCTCTGCACCGAGATCCTCCTCAACACGTCCAACAACGAGACGGCCGTGTGCAACCTCGGCTCGGTCAACATGCGGATGCACACGACCCCGGACGGTTTGGACCAGGACCTCGTCGAAGACACCGTCACCACCGCCGTCCGCATGCTCGACAACGTCATCGACATCAACTACTACCCGACGCCCGAAGCGAAGAACGCGAACATGCGGCATCGGCCCGTCGGGCTCGGGATCATGGGCTTCCAGGATGCGCTCTTCATTCAGAAGATCCCCTACGAATCGCAGGACGCCATCGAGTTCGCCGACCAGTCCATGGAAGTCATCAGCTACCACGCGATCCTCGCCTCGACCCAACTCGCCGAGGAACGCGGCAGGTACAGCACGTATGAGGGCAGCAAGTGGGACCGCGGCCTGCTGCCGATCGATACGAACAGGCTCATCGTCGAAAGCCGCGGCGTCGATTACTGCGACTTCGACGACTCCAGCCGACTCGACTGGACCCCCGTCCGCGAGGCCGTCGCAAAGCACGGCATGCGAAACTCCAACGTCATGGCCATCGCACCCACCGCGACGATCTCCAACATCGCCGGCAGCTACCAGTCCATCGAACCGACCTACCGCAACCTCTTCGTCAAGTCCAACCTCTCCGGCGACTTCACCATCACCAACGAGTACCTGGTCAACGACCTGAAAGAACTCGGGCTGTGGGACGAGCAGATGCTCGACGACCTCAAACACTACGACGGCTCGCTGCAGCACATCGACCGCATCCCCGAAGACCTCAAGCACCTGTACAAGACCGCGTTCGAGATCGACATCTTCGCGCTGATCGCCGCGACCAGCCGACGACAGAAGTGGATCGACATGGGCATCAGCTTCAACCTCTACATCGCCCAGCCGTCGGGCAAGCTGCTCAACGACATGTACATGGCCTGCTGGAAAAAAGGCCTGAAAACCACCTACTACCTCCGCGGCCAGGGGGCGACTCGCATCGAGAAGTCCACGACCAAAGCCGTCGGCGACACCTCCAAGCAAGGCGGCTCCCCCACCAAACGCCCCGCCGCCGCGCCCGCGGCAGGGGTCGCTTTAGCGGCCCCTGTAACACCCCCCGCACCGCTCGCCCCCACCGTCGAAGACCCGTCTATCGACAAACTCCTCGACGGCAAGACCGGCGTCGCCAACGCCTGCTCGATCGACAACCCCGACTGCGAGGCGTGTCAGTAAATAAAACCTTAAGCCTTAGACCAGTGAAAACTGATCTAAGGCATTTAAAAACCGCCACCCAAACGGATGGCGGTTCATTCAAGAGCCTCAAGCACAGGGTTTGAGGCCAATTCAAGTCGGCTAGTCCTAGGAAAGCTTTGCCGACTCAGCGTGGTGACTTTATCGGTGATACGCCGAAAAAGCAACCAAAATTGGCAGCAGAAAATGCTGTCGGAAAGGATGTGGACAAATGGCCACAAACCCTCCAAAAGGCGACGGAAAACGTAACGGTATGGTTCGAGATCGCTCACAAGTCCTAAACCCCAAAAATGATAAATGGACTAAGCGAGACGCAGATACGGGCAAGTTCATGGACCAAAAGGCGGATAGCAAGCCTTTCAAAGGCGTGCGAAAGGAAAAGTAATGAAGTCCATGACAATAAATATGAAATGCCCAAATTGTGGCGCTCGCTACTCAGAGCAACTTGGCAGAATGAACTCTGGCAATCAGCACAAATGTACGCGATGCAATGTGGTCATCAAATACGATGGCGATGGAGGGCGTAAAGCCCAACGCGCACTTGACGATTTTTCAAAGTCATTAAAAAAGATGTTCAAATAAGGCACCACGGTACTACGGCCGCTCACTGGACACGGTGAGCAGCCGATTGCTCGGACGGCAAGAGGCAGTCCACACACTAAATCGTCGCAGCGCGTAGGAGCGTCGCTGTGAAACGCATTGGAGCACACAACAATGGTTTTACCGCTGTACGAAATAATAGACAAGAGTGTCGATCTTCATTTTGAATTGACGCAACGCGGTTCCTCATCAACAGTTTTGAGTGACCTAGAAACAGAAATCGCCAGCTCATCTGAAGCTATTTGCCAAACACCTCCAACCATGGAAGATTTTGCATCGATCTTGCCTTGGCAAAGCGAACGAGAGCGCGAGTCGCGTCGTATTGCCTGGATGTGCCAACATATTTTCGATGCCCGCGCAATCGGTGTAAATATCAAAACTTTCTTGAAGTCAAATAAGCATCCAAGTCCAATTGTGGCGCAAGTAGCAAAGCAAACCAACAGGCCAGTTCCCACGGATATTATCCGCCAGCACGCATCCAATGTTGACAGTGGCTCCAAAAACACTCTCCCCTGCATGCTATGGAATAAAGATACAGAAGAAATTCATCTTGTTGAATGCCTTTCTTTCTCAGCGGCGGAAAAAATTTCTCCAAACCTTACTCGAGGAGCAGTCTCTGCTCCACTCTGGCAAGATACAAGTCCTTATTATGGCCATGTTAGAGCGCAAGCGCAATCAGTTGAAGGACTGCTAAACGCACGATGCTTACTTGAAGAAGCACTCCCCACGCTATCAATACGTGCATGGGTACTGATCGCTAGCGACCCAGATGACTACCCGCAGTTTCAATGTCACGATTTAACTTCGGCAGCACGCCTAGGAGCTTCTGGGCCACTGCGCAATCTTGATGAATTTGAAAAAAGATACTCTTCGATAAGTTACAAAAACGAACTTTCAGCGAACGAAATACTTTTCAGTACAATCCCGGAAGGGGCTGGCTACTGGTTAAACTTGGCACCAAACGACCGTTCAATGCAGTCCTTTGCAATGCTCGAAGATTGTTACCTTCAACAATCACGCTCTGCCCAATTCTTGTGGCTTGAGAGTGCGGTGCTTTCATCTTGGTTCGAAATGAATTATCAGTTAATCAGCTTGGAAAACCAACACCGACATGTTGTTGAGGATAATTTACACAAGCACAGGTTTTTTGAAGGCAGGAGAATTAACGATAAAACGACGTATGGATTAGGTCCTAAGGGCCTCGTGCGTCTTTTAATCGCCCGCAACAAGTTCTCTGATGTTGCTCCTATGTCAGGTGCAGACATTGTTGCCGAAATGATTGTCCAAGAGAACAAATGGCTTGCTGAACTTAATTAATTTATTCACTTTACGTCAGGAGACGAACAATGAGTTGCTGCGACGGCCCTAGCGAAAAATACGACCTCTCTAAGCCCATCGACGTCAACGCCAAGCGGTTGATCAACTGCAAGGCCGTGGATGTCAATCAACTCTGCCCCATCAAGTATGAGTGGGCGTGGGACCACTACATCAACGGCTGCGCCAACCACTGGATGCCCACCGAGGTCTCGATGCAGAAAGACATCGAGCAGTGGAAGGACCCCAACCTCTTCACCGACGACGAGCGACGCGTCATCATGCGCAACCTCGGCTTCTTCTCGACCGGCGAGTCCCTGGTCGCCAACAACATCGTGCTCGCCATCTTCAAGCACGTCACCAACCCCGAGGCCCGGCAGTATCTCCTCCGACAGGCCTTCGAAGAAGCGATCCACAGCCACACCTTCCAATACGTCACCGAGTCTTTGAACCTCGACCACCGCGAGGTGTTCAACATGTACCACGAGGTCGACTCGATCGCCGGCAAAGACGACTTTGTCATGTCCCTGACCAGCGACGTCATGGACGACAACTTCAAGACCGACAGCGTCGAAAACATCCAACGCTTCGTCAAGAACCTCGTCGGGTTCTACGTCATCATGGAAGGCATCTTCTTCTACTCCGGCTTCGTCATGATGCTCAGCTTCCACCGCCGAAACCAGATGGTCGGCATCGGTGAGCAGTTCCAGTACATCATGCGCGACGAGTCGATCCACATGAACTTCGGCATCGACCTCATCAACGGCATCAAGGAAGAAAACCCCGAGATCTGGACGCCCGCGTTCAAGCAGGAGTGCATCGACCTCATCAAGACCGCGGTCGACTACGAAATCAAGTACGCCCAGGACTGCCTGCCCAACGGCGTGCTCGGGCTCAACGCCTCGGCCTTCGACGAATACGTCAAGTACATCGCCAACCGACGACTCGAGCGCGTCGGCCTCGATACCCAGTACGACGGCGTCCGCAACCCCTTCCCGTGGATGAGCGAAGTCATCGACCTCGCCAAGGAGAAAAACTTCTTCGAGAGCCGAGTGACCGAGTATCAGAGCTCGGGCAACCTCGAGTGGTAACGGCCTCGGACCCTCGAGCA
>JBMYUK010000183.1:0-6065 GCA_049605275.1 Phycisphaeraceae bacterium | reverse complement strand
AAATCTCGTCGTGAGTCCTGTTCGCGGATCGCGAATCAGGGTCGGTAATTAGGTGCTGAAGCAGATTCATGCTGAGCGTGTGGTGTGAAAATGCGAGGGTTTCTACAGAGCATGTCGGATACCATTAACCGAGGGGAAACACGGGGCTTGGGAGTCGTTTTACCAAGGAAAGACGAGGTCCCTTGAATTTAATGAGCTTATCGCCTTATTCTTATTCTGCCCTTTTTTTGCCCTGCCGGGGCGTATATCTTGATTTTTAGATGTGCATCCGCCTCGTGTAGACCAGCCACTCGAGTAGCAATACGGCCAATGCGCCCCAGACGAACCAGGGCCAGATCTCTTTGCGGATTTCGACGGCCTGGGCTTGTTGGGCTTGTGTGCTCGTTCCGATTTGGAGGATCTTGGCGACGCGGGGGTCGGACTCCTGGGTGTCGAGGAGGTTGACGGCCAGTTGTTTGTATCGGGTGGGGACGTCGGCGTTGGTTTCGTAGAGGCCGACGCGGGGGAAGGCGTCGACGGTGAAGGTGGTGCCGAGGGCTCGGCCGGCGAGGGTCTGCGGGCCGGTGTAGGCGAGTTGGTCGAGTTCGGTGTCGGCGAGGACGACGGCGTTTTCGCCGGTGTGGTAGTCGATGCCGGCTTCCTGGCCGTTGCCATCGAGTCCGAGCGCGGGCAGGGTGTTTTTGATGAAGACGGGGAAGCTGATGCGGTGCGGCCAGAGCGATTCGTAGAGGTCGAAGCCGACGACGACGTGTCGCACGGCGTCGCGGGTGACCTCGGCCATGACCGGTCCTTCTCGGCCGATGGCGAGGACCGTGCCGTCGACGGGTACGACCAATCGCCCGGGGCGGCGTAGGGGGATGTCGCTGAGTTCGACGTTTCGGAGCAGTTCGCTGGACCGATCCCACTGGGTGATGAGTTCGTTTGAGGGTGAGTCGGGGCGGGTCGGTTTGCGCTCCAGGCCGTCGAGGGGAGGGACGACGCCGAAGTATAGGCTGTTGATGAGCGGTGTTTGTTTCGGGGCGTAGCGATCGAAGATGAGGGCGTCGAAGCCTTCGCCGGCGTCGCCGCTGGCCCCGGCGACGGCGGCGTCGTCCCACCCGCCGCGGCGCAGTCGCTTGGGGTCTTGCTTTTCGTATTGCTCGGGGGACATCTGGACGAGGTTTTCGATGTCGGCGGCTTTGCAGGCGAGTTCGAGATAGCCGTTGCCGGTGGTCACCATGAGCACGCGCATCTCGCGCGAGGGGGAGAGGAGCATCTGTGCGCGGTTGTCGGCGGCGAGGTCGTCGGGGTGGTCGTGCTCGATGGTGATGAGCGCGTCGCCGAGCCAGGTCATGTCGAAGGTCAGGCCGGTCTCGCCGGGCGGTGGTAGCAGGCCGGGCGCCGCGGCGGCGGTCGACACCGCGGGGACGGTGACTTTCTGGGTCGAGAGCACGCGGCCGTCGGCCTTGAAGCGGACGTTGGTCGTGATCGGCTTGCTGCTGAAGTTCGCGAGGCGGGCGTAGACCTGAACCAGCTGGGGGCGGGTGAAGTCGCGGCGGGCGCTGAGCGCGGCGAGGGCGAGGTTGTTGCCGCTGGTCGTCGCGTCGCCGGTGCGGTGGTATCGGACCTCGGCGTTGGCGAGCGAGAGCGGGCGGTCGCTGGTCTGCGTCACTCGGCCGTCGCTGAAGACGTGGACGAAGAGTTTGTCGTCGCCGCCGGCCTGTCGCGCGTGCGGCTCGATGGCGGCGATGGCGGTGTCGAGGTGGCTGCGCTGATCGGTCGGTTCGATGCCTCGGATCGCGCTGCGCACTCGCGCGAGATCGGTCGTGAAGTCCTGCAGCACCACCGTTCGATGCGCGTACGCCACGACCATGGCTCCTGCGCCGGCTCGATCGCTGCCGCCCGCGTCGAGGTTATCGATGACGTCGAGCGCGCGCTCTTTCGCCGCTTCGAGACGCGATCGACCGGCCGCGTCGGTCGTGTTCATCGACGCCGAGTGATCGATGACGATCACCACGCGCTGCCCCGGGTCGGCCAAGGCGTTCTGCGTCGGCCGCGCCATCGCGAATAAGAGCAGCAGCAACAGCAGCAGCTGCACCCAAAGCAAAAGGTTGTTCTTAATCTTCTGAAACGGTGCGTTGACCTGTAAATCCTGAACAGCCCGCTGCCAGAGCAGCGTCGACGGGATCACCATGCGCTTGCGCTTGAGCTTGAGAAAGTACAACGACACAAGGGCGGGGACAGTAATCCCTGCTGCGATCGCCGCGATGAGTGGTGAAATAAATCCCATGGTGTTTGTCTGTGAACCACGAAGGCACGAAGAGCACGAAGCTCAAACCCTCATGTTTGCCTTCCTTCGTGTCCTTCGTGCCTTCGTGGTTCAAACATAATCATGCCAATAGCCCCCGCTGTCTTAAGTACTGCAGCACCATCACCTCGAAAGGCACGTCGGTCTCACTAATCATGTACGCCAAGCCCCGGCGATGCGCTTCGTCTTTGATGTGGTTGCAATAGGCTTGCAGCGTCGCCTTGTATTTCTTCACGAGCGCGGGGCTGACGGAGACTTCCGCGACGTCGCCGTCTTCGAGGTCGGTCAGCCGAAGATCGCCCACGACCTTGCCCTTCACCGGATCGACTTCCTGCGGCGAGAGCAGGTGGATCAGGTACGTATCCTTCTTATCGCCCGCTAAAAAACGGAAGGCGTCGGAGACGTCGCCCTTGTCCCAGAAGTCTGAGATGACGATCGCGACGCCGGGGCGCTGGTTTTGGATCGCCAGGGTTTTGAACGCGCTGGTCATGTCGCCGGGGCGGTTGGCCTCGGGCGCGAGCGCGCGTTGGCGGTTGAGAAACTCGAGCATCTGAGGGATCGGGCGACGCCCGCGCATGCCCTGGCTCGACTCGACCAAGCCGTCGGCCATGGTGTACAGGCTCGTGCGGTTGTGGTGCGTCAGCGAGATGTAGCCCAGCGCCGCGCAGAGCTTCTTCGCGTAGTCGAGCTTATTCGGTTCGCCGTAATCCATACTGCCCGTTATGTCGAGGACGATCGAAACGGACAGATCTTCTTCTTCCATAAAAAGACGAATAAAGAGCTTGTCGAGCCTTGCATAGAGGTTCCAATCGACAAAGCGCAGATCGTCGCCGACGACGTAGCTGCGGTAGTCGGCGAACTCGACGCTTTGGCCCTTCTTCTTGGTCCGCCGCTCGCCCTGCTGCGACCCGCGCAGCATCTTCCGCGACATGACGTCGAGCTTATCGAGCTGACGCATGAAGTCCGGGGAGAGCAAGTCGCCGGTCTTGCTTGGTCGGGTTGGTGAGTTGAGCTGGGTCATCGTTCGTTGTTTAACCACAGATGCACACGGATGGACACGGATTTCAACTGATGCAAAAAAACTGGATTGTCTTTCTATCTGTGTTCATCTGTGTGAATCTGTGGTTTCAAAATCGAGTTCTCTTACACATTTAACCCCGCGGCTTCGACGGGGAGTTTGTCGATGATGTCGTTGATGACCATGTCCGGGGTCACGCCCTCGGCCTGGCCTTCGAAGTTCAATAGCACGCGGTGGCGCAGCGCGGGGAGCATCACGGCCTTGAGGTCTTCGACGCTCACGTGCGCGCGGCCGTCGAGGAGCGCCTTGACCTTGCCGCCGAGGACCAGCGCCTGACAGGCGCGGGGGCTTCCGCCGAAGCGGAGGAACTGGCTGGCGAGGTTGCCGGCGAATTCGCCGCCGGGGTGGGTCGCGAGCACCGCGCGGATCGCGTAGTCCTGCACGTGCGGGGCGATGATGACCTGGCGGATGACCTTTTGGAATGCGACGATCTTCTCCGCGTCGAGGACGGGATCGATCGTCGGCGACTCGGCCATGGTCGTGCGGTTGACGATCTCGTGCAGGTCTTCGCGCTTGGAGTAGCCGACCTCGAGCTTGAGCATGAACCGGTCGAGTTGCGCTTCGGGCAGCGGGTACGTGCCCTCTTGTTCGATCGGGTTTTGCGTGGCCATGACGAAGAAGGGTTTACTCATCGGATACGTCTTGCCGCCGACGGTGACCGAGCGTTCCTGCATCGCTTCGAGCATGGCGGACTGGGTCTTAGGCGTCGCGCGGTTGATTTCGTCGGCGAGGACGATCTGTGCGAAGATCGGGCCCTTACGGAATTGGAAGACGCGCGAGGTCGAGCCGTCGTCGTTTTGCTGTTCCACGGCGATGGTGGTGCCGGTGATGTCGGCGGGCATGAGGTCGGGCGTGAATTGGATGCGGCTGAAGTCGAGCGACAGGGCCTGGCTGAGCGAGCGGATGAGCAGCGTCTTGCCGAGCCCGGGTACGCCTTCGAGGAGCGCGTTGCCGCCGGTGAAGAGGCAGGTCAGGACGCCGTCGATGATCTCGTCGTGGCCGACGACCATCTTGGCGATCTGCGTGCGGACGTTCTTGTAGGCCTCGCGAAACGCGTCGGCTTGTTGGAGGATGGTTTGTTCGTTGGCTTGGGTTTCGGGGATGGCCATGGGTTGGTCTTTCGGGGTTCGGGTTGAAACCACAGATGCACACGGATGCACACGGATGAGCTAGAGCGCTAAGCGTTTGATCTCTACTCGTGGTTTGGCGAAGTTGAATAAAAGGCAAGTTGTTAGGCCAGTTGCCTTCAGGTAATTCAAGCACTGGGCTTTGTGGACATCTGTCAAAGCCTGCACCGCTTTAAGCTCAATCAAGACCGTTGATTCCACAATCAGATCTGCGACATACTCTCCAACCACAGTGCCATCAAACACAACACGGATCGATTCTTGTTGCTTAACTTTAAGGCCAGCTTTTCGCAAAGCGTGCACCAAAGCATTTTCGTAGACCTTTTCCAAAAAGCCACACCCCAACTCGTTCTGCACTTCGTATGCCCAGCCGATAATTCGCTCGGTAAGCGTGTTCAGATCGACTTGCCTTGATCCGCGTGCATACGCGTGCATCTGTGGTTTCATCAATACTACTCCTCGTTGTCGTCCATGCGTTGTTGGGCTCTTCGTTTGGCGTCGAGGAGGCGGGAGGTGGTCGGGCCCTGGTCTTGGGGTTTGTCGCTTTTGCGCATCGCGGGGGTGACGATGGGCTTTGCGGCGGCGCCTTCTTTTGCGCCGCCGACGGCGGTGCTGAAGTCTTCGGTTGCGTTGGCGAGGTCTTCTTCGGAGGCGACAAACTTGCGTGTTTTGCTGACGGCGGGTTTTTGCCTGGTTTGGCCGGGGGTCTGTTCGCCGTTGGTTTTGGCTCGGAGGCGCGCGGCGAGACCGGCGGTCGCGGGGGCGGGTGCATCCGAGTTGGCGTTCGGGGCGGCATCCGAGGCGGGACGCTGCTCTGCTCCGGCTTGGTTGAGGGTTTCGGTGGTTTGTTGGCGTTTGGCTTTGAGGGCGGCCATGGTGGACTCGCTCTCGACCTTGCGGGTTCTGGTGATGCCGGCGATGGCGTTGGCTCGGCCCTTGGCCCAGGCGACGACTTCCTGGCCTTCCCATGCGATGCGGCGGCAGGCGACGTCCATCAGGAGGAGCGCGAGAAGAAACGGCATGAGTTGCCAGCGCAGCGGTCGGGTGCTGGTGGACTCGATGGGCACGTCGCGGTTGTAGAGGTTGGCGTCGGCGGGTTTGTCGGGGTCGAGGACGCGGCCGCCGGTCATCTCGGCGATCTGTTGGAGGAGGGCGAGGTTGGATTGGAAGTTTCTCAGTTCGCCGCCGGCGGGTTTGGACGAGCCGCCGATGACGCGTCGGGCCTCGCCGTCGGGCCCGGTCATGTTGAGGTCGACGATGTAGTTGCCGGCCTGGTTGGCGGGGATGCGTGCTTCGTAGATGCCGGGGCCGACCTGTTCGAGGTTGACGTTGACGAGGTTGCCGTCGGGGTCTTCGACGCTGCCTGCGACTCGGAGGTTGTTGCCGAAGGACGCGCCGCGGCGGGCGTTGAAGTCGAGGTCTCCGGCGGCGTCGAGCCGGATGGTCATCGTGTCGCCGGTGATGTCGGTGGTGAGGTCGGCCTGGGTGGAGGCGGCGGGCCTGGCGATCTGTCGGACGGTTCTTGCCCAGAAGTCGGCGTAGTTGCTGCCGCTCTGCCAGTTGCCGAGCCAGT
>JBMYUK010000182.1:3605-6069 GCA_049605275.1 Phycisphaeraceae bacterium | reverse complement strand
AGCGGTGCATGCCCTTGTACTGGAGGGGGATCTGCTTGGCGTAGCTAGCTTTCATGACGCGGGCGGAGCAGCCGGTGTCGCGCACGCCGTCGCCGAGGAGCATGCGTCGCGCGGTTCGTCCGACGATGCTGGCGTAGCGTCGGGCGATGGTGTCGCGTCGGTTGGCGGAGCGGTCGCCCTGGACCATGTCGGCCTCGCCGGCCTCGACGCGTTCGAGCATGGGCAGGAGGTCGGCGGGATCGTTTTGGAGGTCGGCATCGAGCGTTGCGATCCACGGGGCGTCGGCGGCCTGAATGCCGGCGTACATCGCGGAGGATTGGCCGGCACACTGCGGGCGGTGCAGCAGGCGGACCCAGTGGTGGTCCTTCATCAGATTCTGGGCGATCTGTTTGGTCTTATCGGTCGATCCGTCGTCGACGAGGATGAGTTCGGCGTCGACGCCCTTTTGTCGGATGGTGAGGTCCATCTGTTCGACGAGGAGGGCGAGGTTGTCTTCTTCGTTGTGCGCGGGCACGACGACCGAGAGCCGAGGGGTCGAGGCCCCGTTGTCGGCGGGGTCTTGGGTGAGCGACATCGTCATCAACCTTGTGTTTGGACAGCCCTGAGTCGTGACCCGCCCGGCGACGCTGCCGAGCGGAGATCGTGGCGTCCTTGCCTTGAGGGGTACGCGAGGGCGTGTCGGGCCCGGTGTGCGTCGTTGGCCTAGTCGAAAATCGCTTCGGAATCCCCCTGCGTGATGATTTTCGGCTGGCTGCGTCGGAATATTAACCCGTAAACGAGGGTCGGGCAAAAGTAAATCCCGGCTTGGCCAGGCTCGGCTAGCGCGATCGACGCATGTGGTAGATCGAGCCGCTTTCGACCTGGATCACGTCGACAAGGTCGTAGGCGGCGATGAGCTCGTCGAGTTTCTCGCGCATCGCGGGGGTGGCGGCGTAGTGGGTGACGGTCGGGTTCTCGGCGAATTCCTCGCGGTGGAGGATGAAAAACAGCTCGTCGGCGTCGGCGTGGGGCATGGGGTCCATGGGCTGGCCGACGTCGATGGGCGGGGTGCCGAGCTTTTCGATGTTGCCGGAGGGTTCGAGGCCGAAGACCCGGGCGAGCATGACGACCTCGGCGTCTTTCAGGAAGTAGTCGAGCTGATACTGGAGCTTGGGGTTCTGGAAGACGTAGACGAGTTCGGCGTCGGGGGCGTTATCCTGAAGGTAGCGCACGAAATCCATGTCGCGGGTGGGGACGGGCTCTTGGTACTTGCGGTAGAGGCCGAAGGCGGAGGCGAGGAGCACGGCGGCGCAGAGCGCGGCGACCATCTTCGGCCGAGCGTGTCGCGTGGGCAGTGATGTGAGCGCGACGGCGACGGCGATGGACTGGAAGAGCACGCTGATGATGAAGTAGCGCTCGACCTGCATCGGGTTGACGTCCATGACCACGAGGCTGTAAAGCCCGTAGCTGAGTTGTGCGAACCACATGAGAGCGAAGAGCACGGCGAAGCGCCTGACGCGATAAAACCCGTAGGCGATGACCGCGAGGTGCGCGAGCCAAACGAGGGCGACGATCAGCGTGAGCACCCCGCCCTTGCGCGCGTTGCCGAGCAGGTCCATGTTGTACGTGAATCCGAGCACGGCCCCCGGCCAACGGATCAACTCGCCCGACGACAGCCAGGCCAGCGGCTCTTTCGCCTCGTACCAAGTCGTCGTGTAGATAAACCACGGCACGAACACCGCCACGGCCACGACCTGCGCTAACAACAGGCGCCAGCGGGCCTGCCCCACGAACAACACGCCGACCATCATCACGGCCACCACCGGGATCGCCGCGTTGTACGACAGCATCGCCAACAGCGTCATCGACCCGATCAAGACCATCCGCCGCGTCGTCGGCTTGTCCCCGGCCGAGACGATGTAGTACGTGCCGGCCATCACGAACATCGCGAGAAACCCGCCGGGCCTCGCGTTGTGACTCACCCACATGAACGCGCCCGACAAGAGGCAAAGCGTCACCGCAAGCACCGCGGCGTATCGGTTCACGAGATGCCGAACGATCGCGTACACGTAGCCGAGCGAGACGAAACACGCGGCCAGCGGCAGGATGCGCAGCGCGACCAGGCCGTCCGACCCCGTGAGCCGCGCGAACAGCCAGGCGACGAGAAAGTACAGCGGCTGGTGCCCGTTGCTCATGCGGTCGGCCATGAGCACGCCCAGCGACTCGCGGACGACAAACAGCGTGCGGTACTCATCGAAGTGCAGCGGCACGCGGGCGATCGACGCGACATACAACGCCACCAAGGGCAGCCACAGCGCGGCCGCCAGGACCCAGTGCAGGTTCGTTTGCGCAGGCCCGTTCGCGTCGGGTGCGGCGATCGTCTGAGAGTCGTCGGCGACGTCGTTCATAAAGCTGCCGGAAGGAATATCACGGGTGGTCGGATCAAAGCGGGAGTGGGCGCGTGAAGTATAAACCGTCAACCGTG
>JBMYUK010000182.1:0-3595 GCA_049605275.1 Phycisphaeraceae bacterium | reverse complement strand
GCCACAAATCAAAATGCGACGGGCCCGCTGCGCCGCGCCGCGGCGTCGCTACTGTGTCTCCAGAAACCCTAATCCCTATAATCGCGCGTTATGGCAGACGACCAAAAAATCATCTACACGATGATCGACGTGACCAAAGAGCACGACCGCAAGCAGGTGCTCAAGGGAATCAACCTCTCGTATTTCTACGGCGCGAAGATCGGCGTGCTCGGGCTCAACGGCGCGGGCAAGTCGACGCTCTTGCGCATCCTCGCCGGCCAGGACACCGAGTACGAGGGCAAGACCGTGCTGCAGCCGGGCTACACGGTCGGCTTTCTCGAACAGGAGCCGACGCTCGACCCCGAGCAGACCGTGAAAGCGGCCGTGATGGAGGCGGCTCAGGAGACGTACGACCTCTTGGCGGAGTTCGACGCGATCAACGAGAAGTTCGCCCAGGAGATGTCGCCCGAGGAGATGGAAAAGCTCTTGGACAAGCAGGCCAAAGTGCAGGACCGACTCGAGGCGATGGGGGCCTGGGAGATCGACTCGAAGCTCGAGCAGGCGATGGACGCGCTGCGCTGCCCGCCCGAAGACGCGAAGATCGGTCCCTTGTCCGGCGGGGAGAAGCGGCGCGTCGCGCTCTGCCGACTGCTCTTGCAACAACCCGACGTGTTGCTGCTCGACGAGCCGACCAACCACCTCGACGCGGACTCCGTGGGTTGGCTCGAACGTCACCTCGACCAATACCCCGGCACGGTCATCGCCGTCACCCACGACCGCTACTTCCTCGATAACGTCGCCGGCTGGATCCTCGAACTCGACCGCGGCAAGGGCATCCCCTGGCAGGGTAATTACTCGTCCTGGCTCGAACAAAAAGACAAGCGACTCGCCGCCGAGGCGAGACAGGACGAGCAAACCCGAAAGCACCTCCAACACGAACTCGAGTGGATCCGCAAGAACCCCGCCGGCCGACAAGCCAAAAACAAAGCACGCATCCAGCGCTACGAAGACCTCTACAACGAACAACAAAACAACCAATCCGCCGAGATCGACATCTACATCCCGCCCGGCCCGCGCCTCGGCGGGGTCGTCATCAACGCCAAAGGCGTCTCCAAGGCCTACGGCGACCGACTGCTCTTCGAAGACATGAACTTCGAACTACCCGCCGGCGGCATCGTCGGGATCATCGGCCCCAACGGCGCGGGCAAGACCACGCTCTTCCGCATGATTACCGGCCAAGAACAACCCGACGCCGGCGAGGTCGTCGTCGGCGACACCGTCAAGCTCGCCTACGTCGAACAGTCCCGCGAGACATTGGATGACTCCTTAGACGTCTGGGAAGCCATCTCCGGCGGCAAGGAAGAAATCATCCTCGGCAAACGCAAGATGCACTCCCGCGGCTACGTCGCCAAGTTCTCCTTCCTCGGCACCGACCAATCCCAAAAGGTCGGCACGCTCTCGGGCGGACAACGCAACCGCGTCCACCTCGCGCGCATGCTCAAAGAAGACTTCAACGTGCTGCTCTTGGACGAACCGACCAACGACCTCGACGTAAAGACGATCCGCGCGCTCGAAGAGGCGCTCGAAAACTTCGCGGGCTGCGCCGTCATCATCAGTCACGACCGCTGGTTCCTCGACCGCATGGCCACGCACATCCTCGCGTTCGAGGGCGACTCGACCGTGCGCTTTTTCGAAGGCAACTACCAGGCCTACGAAGCCGACCGCAAGAAACGGCTGGGCCTCGACGCCGACCAGCCGCATCGCATCAAGTACCGCAAGCTGACACGGGGTTGAGGCGAATCTCTGATCTCTGATTGATGATTTATAATTTCAAAGACTGCGAACATGTGTAAGCGGAAAAATCATCAATCATCAATTAGAGATTAGAGATCATGAACAAACTCCTCGGCGGCGGCGGGCTTCATCACGTCGCGATTCGAACCGACAACCTCGACCAATCCGTTGCGTTTTATACGCGGGTGCTGGGCATGAAGCTGGTCACGGCGTGGTCGCCGGACGAGCGATCGTTCGTGCATCTCGACAGCGGCGACGGCTCGATCGTCGAGCTCATGCAGGACGACAAGCCGGTGGATAAGCCCGCCGAGCGGAGCGCGCATTGGCACTTCGCGTTGCGCACGACGCGGATCGAAGAGGCAATGGCCGCGGTCGAGGCGGCGGGTATGGAGATCACCGTGCCGACCAAGACCGCGACGCTGACGAACACGGCCACCAGCCCGCCGAGCGAGATGACGATCAAGGTCGCGTTCTTCATCGGCCCCAGCGGCGAAGTCGTCGAACTCTTCCAAGACGAACGCGCATAAACATGTCAGCCAAGCAATCGACTTAGCGCCCGCTGCAAAGACGTGGTCGTTCGTCGAGAAGCGATGCAGTGGCCGAGCACGTCACTAAGCCCCGTCCTTTCGAGCGGTCGTTAAACTTAGCGTTTCTATCTCCGCCAGAAGCCAAGCACGAGAGACACCATGAGCCAGTACCCCAGCGACGCCGACATGATGCAGAACCCCAACGAGCCGAAGAAGGGCTGGTTCGGTCGCAACTGGCTGTGGTTCGTGCCGACGCTCATCCTCGTGCCGATCCTCTGCTGCTGCGGGGGCGGGGGCGCGATGTTGTGGTTCGGGCTCGGCAAGGTGTTCGAGTTGCCGCCTTACAAGGACAGCGTCGCGCTCATGGAGCAGGACCCCGATGTGCAGCAGGCGCTCGGCACGCCGATCACCTCGCCTAAGGGCTTCGGCGACCTGATCGCGATGATGCAGGACGGCGGCGCGTTCAACATGGAGCAGGTTAACAGCACCATCGACTTCGACGCCGACATCCCCGTCAGCGGACCCAACGGCACGGGCCGACTCATCATCGTCGCGCAGAGCACCGATGGCGGCGTCACCTGGGTCTATACCACGCAACGAGTGGACCTGCCCGACGGCACGGCGATCGATTTCCTCAACCCAGGCAACGCCCCGCCGACGCCCGGCGAAGAAGCGGCCGATCAGGAATAGCTCCGTCCGATTCGCCGGCGGCGTGGCCTTCAGGCGCTAAAGTAAACAGCATGACGACTAAGCTCAGCGTCAACGTGAATAAGATTGCGCTGCTGCGCAATCAGCGCGGCGTCGGGGTGCCCTCGGTCATGGGTCTGTCGGCCGTTGCGCTCGAGGCCGGGGCCCACGGCATCACGGTCCACCCCCGCCCCGATACGCGGCACATCACGCCAAGCGATGTCGACGAACTCGCGGCGGCGTTCGCGGACGGCCGCTTCCAAGGCGAGTTCAACATCGAGGGCAACCCGCTGGACTTCGGCGGGGGGCACCTCATGCCGATCCTGCGCCGCGCGATGCCGACGCAAGCGACGCTCGTCCCCGACGACCCGGCGCAGAGCACGTCCGACCACGGCTGGGACGTCGTTCGTCATCTCAACACACTCAAGCCGATCGTCGCGGAACTCAAGGACCTGGGCTGCCGGGTGAGTCTGTTCCTCGACCCCGACCCCGAGATGGCGGCCGTGCCCGCTGAGCAGCAGTTTGTTGCGCCGGTGACCTCGCCGTTCTACCACGAGAACTCCTTCATCACGTCGGACGTGCGCGCATACTACGTCTATCACAAGTTT
>JBMYUK010000181.1:0-6089 GCA_049605275.1 Phycisphaeraceae bacterium | reverse complement strand
TAACGGTGGCCGCTCCTGGCTTCCGCCCGGAGCTTTGGAGACATCCGTCCATGAGCAAGGCCGTCAACACCCTCCGCGTCATCGACTCGCACACCGGCGGCGAACCCACGCGCATCGTGATCGACGGCACGCCGGACCTCGGCGACGGATCGATGGCCGAGCGACTCATTGCACTCCGAGATCATCACGACTGGGTCCGACGCGCCTGCGTGCTCGAGCCGCGCGGCAGCGACGTCGTCGTCGGCGCAATCCTCTGCCGGCCCGTCTCGCCCGACGCCGCGGCCGGCGTGATCTTCTTCAACAACGTCGGCTACCTGCACATGTGCGGCCACGGCACGATCGGCCTGGCCGTCACCCTCGCTCACCTCGGCCAAATCGACCCCTGCAAGCACCGCATCGAGACGCCCGTCGGCGACGTCGCCGTCACCCTCCACGACGACCGACACACCGCGAGCATCGACAACGTCCCCAGCTATCGCTACCGCAAAGACGTCCCGCTCAACGTCCCCGGCCACGGCACCGTCCACGGCGACATCGCCTGGGGCGGCAACTGGTTCTTCAACGTCCACGACCACGGCCTACCCGTCGAACCCGGCAACATCCCCGCGCTCACCGACCTCGCCAAACGCATCCGACAACAACTCGACGCCCAACGCGTCACCGGCGAAGACAACGGCCTGATCGATCACGTCGAACTCTTCGGCCCGCCGAGCGATCCGAGCGTTGCCGACGGACGGGCCTTCACCCTCTGCCCCGGCGGCGCGTACGACCGCTCGCCATGCGGCACGGGCACCAGCTCGACCCTCGCCTGCCTCGCCGCCGACGGCAAACTCGACGAAGGACAAACCTGGCGACAAGAGAGCGTCATCGGCAGCGTCTTCGAAGCGACCTACCAACGCCTCGACGACATGCGCATCGCGCCGACCATCACCGGCAAAGCCTACATCACCGCCGACGCGACCTACCGCTTCGACCCCGCCGACCCCTTCGCCTTCGGCTTTAAGAGCTGACTCGTTCCCGGCCTTGCAACGCTCCGGGCACAGCCGCGAGGACATCTCGTTGTAGCCGCATCTTTTGGGTTCGTACTAAGCCGCCGGGTAACGCCCGGGGGTCGATCCATGGAGCGTTTAATACCGATCCCGTTCGTGCATCTCGCGTTTTTTCTGGCATCGATCGCTGTCTCTAAAGGATCAGGGGGACAGGCATTCCTGCCTTTCGATAGGCGTAAGCCTAAGTGGTATCACGATTCGGCTTCGCCGAACGACAGACAGGAATATCTGTCCCCCCGCCAGAAAAAACGCCAAGTGCTATAGCCGCGACGCTACGCGTCGCAGGCGAAGCATGACGCGCTGATCGCGAGTGTCCGGCGATGCGTCGCATCGCGGCGACGCTTCGATACCGATCCAACCGCGAAGTTATAGACGCGGCTCGCACGACCGCGAAGCTATCGCTCATCGATGTCAGTCGCGGCTTTCGGTTCGCCCGATCGCTAGCGCGTCATGCGGCGGATTTCTTTGGTCAGCCGTTCGCACTGCGGGATGTATTGGTTGCCGTAGCGGCCGGCGTGTTGAAGGAGCGTGATGAGCCAGTAGATGCGCGAGCGTCGCTTGTAGCCGGGGTCGATGTCGTGGAAGCGGGCATAGATGTCGAAGAAGGTTTCGCCGGCGGTGCCGAAGAGCTGAAGGTAGGCGAGTTCGTACTCGGGGTCGGCGTAAGAGGCGACGGTGTCGAGGAACGAGAGGATGCGCGGGCGGTCGGGGTGGGCGTCGTCGATCATGATGTTGTTCGCCCAGAGGTCGCCGTGGATGAGCGTCGGCGTGGGCTTGTGGTTGAGCCACTGATCGAGGTACTTGACGACGTGGTCGAGCACGGGCCGCTCGGACGAGGGCAACAGGTCGCGCGCCTTGTCCGCGATCTCCTCGGCCATCGGGCCGTAATAATCGATCCAATTGTCGTAGGGCTGCTTGGTCGCGGCGGGCCCGAAGCGCACGGCCTCGAAGCGGTGCAACTCCGCGACGACCGCGCCGAACTCGATCTGAAAAAAGTGCTTGCCCGCCGACGACAGCTCCGCGCCCTCGAGCGTTCGGCCCTTGATCTTTTGGAGGATCAGCATCGTGCCGTCGTACGCCGGGTCGTGCTCGATGAACGCGAAGGGAATCGGCACGGGGAAGTGCGTGTTCTCGCGCAGGTATCGGAGCGACTGCATCTCCGCGGCGTAGTGGGTCGACTCGCTCTGGTCGTTGACTTTCGCCACCAGCGCACCCGGCTCGCGGTCGAGCGTGAATTCGAGGACACGGCTGATGCTGCCGCCGTAGAGCTTGCGG
Source organism: Phycisphaeraceae bacterium (assembly GCA_049605275.1). Taxonomy (GTDB): domain Bacteria; phylum Planctomycetota; class Phycisphaerae; order Phycisphaerales; family Phycisphaeraceae; genus JAHQVV01. The sequence continues at coordinate 3,765 of JBMYUK010000181.1, read as the reverse complement.
ACGTCGGTGACCTGGAACAGCGGGTTAAGATGCCGCTGCAATAACTCGGTGGCGAGCTGCGGGGTGATGTACCCGCCCCGCTCGGATTGGCTGCGGTTGTAGTTGATGGTCATGTTCTGCTCGCACGGGGCAAGGCCGCCATCATTATCGTCCAACACGCGTCGACGCGCCATCCCATTAAAAACAAAACCCACGCCTCCGCGCGGGTTTCGTATGCATGGAGCTGAGGAGGCTCGAACTCCTGACCTTCGCACTGCCAGTGCGACGCTCTCCCAACTGAGCTACAGCCCCGACGTTGAGCCGCGAATTATAAGCCCCCCTCGCGCGCCCCGCAACCGGTTTCAGCTCGACGAGCACGAGGCCGCGGTCTCGCCTCGGCGGATCGCGCACAGTCGTCCACGAGGTTCGGTCGTCGAACCATAACCCGTCCGCTGGGTATGGTATATTCGTGATTCACAAGGAGCCTCACGCTTGCCGCTACAAGATCAACTCTACGCCTACTTCGAGCTCGACCAGCGCGTCCGCGCGATGCGCGCCCGCCTCGACGCAGCCAGCCGCCGCAAGGACGCGCAGCAGCGCAAGCTCGACCAGCTCAACCAGGCCGCGAGCGAACTGGCCCATCAGCTCAAGGCCGCGAAGGCCCACGCCGCCACGCTCGAGACCGAGGCCGAGGGGATCGAGTCGCGCATCGTCGCGCAGCGCGACAAGATGAACAACGCGACGAGCAACAAGGAGTACTCGGCGCTGCTCGTCGAGGTCAACACGCTCAAGGCGGACAAGGGCAAGGTCGACGACGCGCTGCTCGAATCGATGGGCAAGGCCGAGGCGCTCGAGTCGGAGATGACCGAGTTGCAGGCCAAGGTCGACGCGCAGACCAAGCTCGTCGCCGGCGCGTCCAAGGAAGTCGAGGACGCCCAGAGCGAGGTCGGCGGCAAGCTCGAGGAACTCGAAGCCGAGCGCGACGCCGCGGGCGAGCCGCTAAGCGACGAGATCCGAAAGACGTTCGACCGCCTGTCGCACACCTACGAAGGCGAGGCCATGGCCGAGATCAGCGAGCAGGACCGACGACGCATGGAGTACACCTGCGGCGGCTGCTACACGCTCATCACCGTCGAGTCGGTCAACGCGCTCATCACCAAGCCCGACGTGCTCACCACCTGCGGCACCTGCAACCGAATCCTCTACGTCGGACAGGACCTGCGCGAGTCGCTCGCGGCGAGTAAGTAATCGAATCATGCAAGCCCTCATCCACATCGACGGCGGCGCCCGCGGCAACCCCGGCCCCGCCGCGGCGGGCGTCTGCATCACCACGCCTGACGGCAGCGAAGCGCTGCACGAAGCCGGCTACTGGCTGGGCGAGATGACCAACAACGAAGCCGAGTATCAGGGCCTCTTGCACGCCCTCGAGGCCGCGAAACAACTCGGCTTCGAGAACATCCAGGTCCGCAGCGACTCCGAGCTCATGGTCAAACAGATCAAGGGCGAGTATCGAGTCAAGGCCGCAAACCTCAAGCCCTTGTTCGCCTCGGCGAAAGAGCAGCTGGCCGAATTCAAGCGTTACGAGATCACGCACGTCCGCCGGGAGAAGAACAAGCGCGCAGACCAGTTGGCGAACATCGCGATGGACGCGCGGGCGGATGTGATTGAGACGACGAGCTCGCCCGACTGACAACAATGCCCGTCCGACCTGCCGCGTGTCGATTGATTGCCGCGTGCTTTCGTGGCAGACTACGCATCCCGAATTCCTAAACCGACACCCACCCAGGAGGCCAACCATGCCACGCCCCGTCACGCTTTTCACCGGCCAATGGGCCGATCTGCCCTTCGAAGTCATCTGCCAAAAGGCCGCGTCGTTCGGCTACGACGGCCTGGAACTCGCCTGCTGGGGCGATCACTTCGACGTCGACGAAGCCGCGAAGTCCGACAAGTACTGCAAGGGCCGATGGGAAGTGCTCGCCGACCACGGCCTGACGAGCTACGCGATCTCCATGCACCTCGTCGGCCAGGCCATCTGCGACCCCATCGACGAACGGCACAAAGCCATCCTGCCCGAAGACGTCTGGGGCGACGGCGAGCCGGAGGGCGTCCGCAAGCGCGCCGCGAAGAAGATGGCCAAGAGCGCAAAAGCCTGCCGACGCTTTCTCAACAACAAGCCCGGCCGAGGCAAAAAGGCCGGAGCCGCCGGCGACGACTTCCCCGCCGTCGTCAACGGCTTCACCGGCAGCTCGATCTGGCACTCGATCTACGCCTTCCCCCCCACCGACCAGGCCTACTGGGACAAGGGCTTCAAGGACTTCGCCAAGCGATTCGGCCCGATCCTCACCGCCTTCGATAAAGAGGACGTCAACTTCGCCCTCGAGGTCCACCCCACCGAGATCGCCTTCGACATCGCGTCGGCCCAGCGCGCGATCGACGCGGTCAAGGGCCACAAACGCTTCGGGTTCAACTACGACCCCTCGCACCTCGGCTATCAGGGCGTCGACTACGTCAAGTTCATCTACGAATTCAAAGACCGCATCTACCACGCACACATGAAAGACGCGTGGTGGGGCCACGGCGACGGAACCGTCGGCGTCTTCGGCGGGCACACCACCTTCGCCGACCCCCGCCGATACTGGGACTTCCGATCGCTCGGCCACGGCGATGTCAACTTCGAAGAGATCATCGTCGCCCTCAACGACATCGGCTACACCGGCCCGCTCAGCGTCGAGTGGGAAGATAGCCGAATGGACCGCGAGTACGGCGCGACCGAGGCCTGCGACTTTACCCGCAGCGTCGACTTCCCCTCCAGCGACCTGATCTTCGACGCCCAGTTCGACCGCTGAGCGGCGCTGCCGATACGTCAATGCTTCCACCGACTCGAAGCCCACGCATTGAATCCGTGGGCTTCTTTTTATTGCAACGGCGTGGCGATCGCGGATCAACCCTGCGATAATGACGGCATGGCCGGATGGACGAACCTACAACTCGCGCTGGCGCAGGCGGCGCCCGCATCGCAAAACGCGCAGGCCTCCGGCGACGACACGCAGTGGATGGTCTTTGCGATCATCGCGTTCGGCGTTGCGATCACGCTGATGGTGTTGGAGGCGTTCTTGCCGTCGGGCGGGGTGCTGGGTTTGTTGGCGGGGTTCTGCGCGCTCGCGGGCGTCGTGATGTTTTTCATGTTCGACGACATGTGGGGCATGGTGTCGATGGCGGTGTCGCTGTTGGCGGCGCCGTTCGCGGTGGCGGCGATGCTGTGGGTCTGGCCGAACACCCCGATCGGCCGGGCGCTGACGCTGGACGACGAACAGCCGGTGGCCAATCAGAACGGTCTGCCCAACGAGCCGGAGGGCGGGATCGCGGTCGGGCTCGAAGGCGAAGCGCTGACGGACCTGCGACCGGTCGGCGCGTGTCGGCTGGACGGCCGACGCATCGACTGCCTCTCGCAGTCCGGCGTGATCGAGCGGGGTACGCCGGTACGCGTGATCGGCGTCGAGGGGTCGCGCATCCGTGTCAGAGCGGTGTGATCCGCATCCCACGAAAACGTCGCGCGTCTTTACAGCCGCCGCGTAACACGCGGGGGTCGAATCGGCTGCGTTATATTCCAGCGTCACCGCGATCAAAGCCGGACACGACGCGACCCCCGTGCGTTGCCCGGCGGGTACGCAACGCGTCAATATGTATCGGCATGTGTATCGCTGCTCATTCGCACACAGGAGCCTTCGGCCTCCTCTGCGAGACCAGGCTTCTTTGATGAGTGAAGGGTGCCACACCGCAGCCCGA
>JBMYUK010000180.1:0-6093 GCA_049605275.1 Phycisphaeraceae bacterium | reverse complement strand
CACCGCCCATTTGCATCGATCGCGCGGTTCGCACAGTCCGGCGGCCTGTCGCCGCTGGCTGTCGTCTGTTTCGGGTATCTTCGGGCGATGGCTGGTCAGCGACCGCATTTTTTCGATTTGACGCCGGAGCAATTGGGGGACGTGATCGAGGCCTTGGGGATGGCTCGTTTTCGAGCGACGCAGGTGCTCGACTGGGTGTATCGCAAGGCGGTGGCGGACCCGCGGGCGATGACGAATCTCTCGGTGCGGGATCGCGAGGCGCTGTCCGAGCACGTTGACTTCGTGCTCGGCGGCATCTTGCGGCACGAGCGGGCGACGGACGGGACGCAGAAATTGCTCGTGGATTGGGCGGTGGATGCGGCGAGCGTTCCGGGAAGCGCGGGTGCCGACCTGGGGACTGAAGCGGACTCCGCCGGGGGATTGCGTGTGTTGAGTAATCCGACGGGGGGCGGCACGCAGACGCAGACGGAGTGCGTGATGATCCCGGCGACGAGTGAGGCCTCGGGCAAAGCGCGTCAGACCGCATGCGTGTCGAGTCAGGTCGGGTGCCCGGTGGGTTGCAAGTTCTGCGCGTCGGGGATGGGCGGGTTGGACGGCAATCTCTCGGCCGGGCAGATCGTGCAGCAGGTCTGGCAGTTGGCCAGGCTGCCGGGCGTCGGGCGGATCAGCAACGTGGTATTCATGGGGATGGGCGAGCCGATGAGTAATTTTCCGCGGGTGGTGAAGGCGGCGAAGACGATGTCGGCCGACTGGGGGCTGGGCATCTCGGGCCGGAAGATCACGATCAGCACGGTGGGCGTGCCGGGTCCGATGCGCCGCTTGGCGGACGAGGACCTGCCTTACACGCTGGCGATCTCGCTGCATGCGCCCAACGATGACATCCGCCGGCAGATCATTCCTTGGGCGGATCGGGTGACGGTGGACGAGTTGATCGACGCGGGCCGGTATTACTTCGACAAGACGGGGCGCGAGATCACGCTCGAGTACATCCTGTTGTCGGGTGTCAACGATCGGCCGGAGCACGCGCGAGAGTTGGCGGCGGTGTCGAAGCGTCTTCGAAGCAACATCAATCTGATCCGCTACAACGAGGTGGCGGGCCTGCCGTTTGCTCGGCCGAGGAACGAAGACGTGCATCGCTTTCAGCAGGTACTCCGCGACGCGGGCCGAGTGGTCCACATCCGCGCGAGCCGGGGGCGCGACATCGCGGCGGCTTGCGGGCAGTTACGCCACGAGCAAAGTAAGTGTTGAAGCGGCCGTCGCACCGCGCGAAGGTCCACGCGTTAAGAAGCCGCGTGCTTTACAGTTGTCCGGGGTGATAAGCGATCTCGCGTTCGGCTTCGCTAATGCCACAGCGACGAGATAGGCGCATGAAAAATGCCGAGGCCCACTGCTTCATCTCTAAGGTGGCTCAAACGGCCTGGTAAAGTCGGTGTTAACAGGGGCTCGGCAAGTACAGTATCGGATACAACCGGCAAAAAGTTAAGCGATTGTTTTCGAAATGAGGAAGTTATCGCACGCGATTCGTGATCGCGCATACAAAAACTCCATTGCGGAGAGGCTGTGCGATACGCACCGAGGTGCCCGACTCCTCGGGCGCGAGTGCCGGAACATGATGTGGTGCTTGCCGCGGTTCTCATGCTGCAGCGATTACGATGATGCATCGAGGGCTCGGCAACACACCGACGAATGCGAGCCCGACCCGAATCGATGATCGACGACGCATGATGCCACACCGACTGGATCTGTATCGATGGGCGGTGCAGCACCCCTTGGCGGAGGTCGCCTTTATCGAGCACTGCTGGGCGCAGGTTCGCGGCGGATCGACCGAGCCGACGCTGTTACGCGAGGATTTCGCGGGCTCTTGCGCAGTGGCGGCGGCGTGGGTCGCATCGGACCCGGAGCGGCAGGCGATGGCGATCGAGATCGATGGGGCGACGGCGGCGTGGGCGGCGGCTCGGTATGACGATGCGGATTTACACATCGTGGATGACGACGTGATGGCGGTCGATGGGCCGGCGGTGGATGTGACGCTGGCGCTGAACTTTTCGGTGTTGTATTGGCGTGATCGCGCCGCGCTCGATGCGTACTTGAAGATCGTGTTTGCGGGGCTTCGGCCTGGCGGGTTGTTCGTCATGGACCTGTTCGGCGGGTCGAAATTGGATCGGCCACGGCTGGTGCGTCGGCGGGTCGAACCCGATGAAGGCGGGGCCGAGCCGTTCGACTTGGTGTGGGAGCAAGGCGGGGTCGATCCGGCGACGGGTCGGGTGACGTGTCGCTTGCATTTCGAGTGGGAGGACGGGCGGTCGATGCGCGACGCGTTCGTGTACGACTGGCGGCTGTGGTCGGTCGGCGAGATCGTCGACGCGGCGCGGGCCGCGGGCTTCGCGGAGGCAAGGGCGTGGTGGTCGGATCCGAATCGGCCTGGGCGTCATCGGCCGATCGAGGGCGAGCCGAGTGAGCGGGATTGGGTGGCGTACGTGGTTTGCGAGGCGGGCGATATCGTCGCTTAAGGAAGATATAACCCTTGCGAACTTCTTGTTATGGGTTAGACTTGAGGGCTGGTTGAGCGAGCGCAGGACGCTAAAGAACGACGGCCGAGGACCGGCCCGGCGACGCGACGAGGAACCGCCCCGTGTTGATCTTGATTATTGCTGGCGGCCCCGACAAGGGTCGTATCTATGAACTCACCGACGGCGCACCCATCGTACTCGGTCGGGAAGGCGATCAGGTCAAACTCAACGACCGCAAAGTCAGCCGCGAACACGCTCGGCTGTGGTCCGAGGGCGGGCAGTGGTACCTGAAAGACCTCGGCTCGCGGCACGGCACGTACCGCAATCACGCCGAACTCGAAAAGGGGCAACGCGCCAAACTCAAAGACGGCGACTACCTGCAGATCGGCAACACGGTCATGGTGCTCGGGCGTATGACCGCGGCGCAGTCCGAGCGCATGGCGATGCCGGTGGGGAGTGCGCCGGGCGTGTCGCGCAATTGGAACAAGCCGACGGTCATCGCGGGGTCGCTGGCCGTGGTCGCGGTGCTCGGGCTCGGCGGATATGTCGCAGCCCAACTGCACGCGCTGCGCAGCGAGTCGGTGCCGCAGGCCCAGATCGATCGCATGGAAGACGAACTGCTCGCGATGAAGAATCAGTCGGCCAGCGACGCCGAGCGCATCGCCGCGACCGCGGAGCAGATGACCGCTTCGCTCGATCAAACGGCCGAGCAGATCACGGGCGCGAAGCAGACGATCGAGCGCGTCCGCGACCCGCTCGTCGCGCAGCTCGAATCGGCTCAGCAGGCCTCGGCCGAGCAGCGGCTGGCCCTCGCGGCGATCGGCGATGCGCTCGCCAAGCAGCAGGCACAGGACAACAGCGCGCAGGTACTCGCCGCGGTGTCGGAGATGCAGCGCCTGCTGGCCGACCAGCCGACGGGCGACGCGCTCATCGCCACGCTGCAACAAGCGATCGACGCGAACGCGGACAAGGCCGGCGAGATCGTGCGCGTCGCCTTGGCCGAGCATCGCGACGCGGTCAAGGGCGACGCGCTCGCATCCGCCCAGGCGACGCAGACGCTGTTTAATCGCGTGCTCGAAGACCTCGCCAAGGTGCCGACGCGCGAACAACTGGCCGAAGAGGTCCGGCTCGCCGTAGCCGAAGCGACCCAGCAGAAAGACGAGCAGTTCATGCGGCTCGTGCTGGCGGAGCTGCGACGCACGGGCGATCAGATCGCAGCGGATCTCACCGCGGCGGTCGACGAAGACGCAAAGCGGGCCCAGGCGTTGATGCAACAAGTCGTCGCCGAGCTCGACAAGCGACCGACGGGCGAACAGCTGGCCGGAGAGTTGCGCGGCGCGTTGGACGAAGCGCTCGCCGACCGCGACGCGAACAACGCCGCGCTGCCCTCGCTGATGCGCGAGGTGCTCAGCGAACTCGAGCAGCGACCGACCAGCGAGCAGCTCGCCGCGGACCTGCGTCGTGTCATCGGCGAGGACGCGCAGCGCACCGAATTACTCATCGCACGGGTCATGACCGGCATCGACGAACGCCCCACCGCCGCCGAGATCGCGAGCGAATTGCAGGCCACCGACAACGAAACCGCCGCCCGTACCGCGACGCTGATCGAGCAAGTCCTCGAGCGCGTCGAAGCACAGGGCCGACTCGCCGACCAGATCGCCCAGCTGCGCGAACGAATCGAAGCGATGCCCGGCACGAACCGCGACGCCGTGCGACAGGTGCTCACCCGTCTCGACGAACAGGACGAGAACAACACCGCGATGCTCGCGGCCATCGCCGACCTCCGCCGCGCCGTGCCCGGCGATCTGTCCGGCCAGCTCGATCAAGTGCTCACTCAACTCGACGAGCAGGTGCGTACCGCACAGATCACCGACGCGATCGAAGCGTCGATGCAGCGCATCGCCGCAGCCGAGAATAAGAAAACCGAAGACGCGATCGCCGAGCTCACCCGACGCATCGACGCCTTGCCGAGCGGTGCGCAACTCGCCAAGCTCGCCGACACCCAAACCGGCCTCGCCAAGCTGCTCGACGAAAGCGACTCCCGTCAAGCCATCGGCGAGCTTCGACAATCGCTCGAGCAACTGGCCGATCGCCTCGACGACAGCGGCGGAGACGATCGACTCGACACGGTCATCGCGATGCTCAAGCAGCGCGAAAAAACCGAACTGCTCATCGCAGAGTTACACGACGCGATGGCCACCGACGCCGACGACACCGACCAACTCAAGAAGCAACTGCTCGCCGCCCTCGACAACACCGACCCAAGCAACACCAGCGAAAAGCTGAACGAGCTGCTCGCGATCGTGCGCACCCGGCTGGTCACCGAGGCATCGGTCCGACAAGCGATCCGAGACGAGATGCGTAGCAGCGTGCTGCCGAATCAGAAAGCGCTCGACGATGCCCGCGATGTCACCAGCACCACGTCGCTCGCCGCCGAGCCCGGCGACGACCCGACGCCCGCCGTCCGCCCCCGTCGGCTGACCCGGCTCGAATCGGCCTACAAACAGTCGTTCGAGACCTCGCGCCCTATGACGGTCGGGGCGGGCATCGTCGATCCGAAGACCGGCGAAATCTCCAAAGGCAGACGCATCGACCCCGAAGTCGCCAAGGCCCTCGGCTTCGAGACCTGGCGCGACTGGTACCTCACCGATCGCCACGCCGAGCAGATGCGCATCCAGCGCGAAGCCCTCCGCCAACGCAACGCCAGCGAAGCCCGCGACGGCGGCGCGATCACGCTCCCACCCGCCGATAGCGCTGCCCCCGCCGCCCGTCCCGAGCAGGACTAAACGCGCCGCAAGCCTCTATTTGCGCAGCGCGTTCGCCGCCTCTACAAAATCATCCGGCAACGGTACCTCCGCGGAAAAACCCTTGAAAGCTAGGCGTTTCGCGTGCAGCATCGGCCTCGGCACAATCGATGCGTACGCGTCGTCGCCGTAGCGCGCATCGCCGATCACCGAATGCCCCAGCCCGCTCATCATCACGCGGACCTGATGCAAGAAACCGGTGTGCAGATCGATCGCGACGTGCGTCGCCCGGTCGCCGAACCGCTCGATGACCTCCCACGCGAGCGAGCACATGCGCGAGCCGTCGCCGGGCGTCGGCCGATCGACGATCTCGACGCGCGCCGGCGCGTGCCGACGCACGCGGAGGTGTTGTTCGAGTTGCCCTCGCTCGCTGATGGTGCCGCGCACGATCGCTTCGTAGCGTTTCTCAATCGCGTGCTCGGCGAAGGCCCGACGAAACCGCTCCCACGTCGCCGGCTGCGTCGCGATCAACAGCGTACCCGAGGTGCCGAGATCCAGCCGATGCACAATGCCGCTGCGCAGCCCGCCCTCGCCGACGCCGACGATCTCGGGATGCCGCGCAACCATCGCGTTGAGAACCGTACCGATCTCGTCGAGCGCATGCGGGCGCACCGCCACGCCCGCCGGCTTGTTGACCACAACAAACCCTTGGCCCTCGGCAACGACCTCGATCGACAGCGTCGCGTCCGCCAACGGCGCTTCGCCACGGCCATACGCCGCGTCGAGTTCGAGCACATCGCCGACGGCAAGCCGCTCGCCCTTGTGCTTCCGCGACACCG
>JBMYUK010000179.1:0-6111 GCA_049605275.1 Phycisphaeraceae bacterium | reverse complement strand
TGTCCGAATCTTTCGATCCTTGTGGCGACGGCGTCTCGGGCGTGCTCATTTCGAACGGCGGCGAAGTCATCGTCGACTTCGATATCAGCAATCTGCTGCCGGCCGGCGCGGAGCTCCGCCATGTGCTCCAGGTACTTCTCGGGCCCGCCGGCCTGGTAGCCGGTGCGCCCGAAGACCTCGCCGTCGGCGGTCATGAGCAGGATGGTCGGGAAGCCGCGGACGCCGTACTTGGCCTGCAGCTCCTTGTTCCGCTCCGGGTTCGGGACCTTGGCCTTGATCTCCTCGTCCCGGGGGAAGTCGAGGGCGACCAGCACCCAGTTCTTCTTCGCCTCGTCGAGCTTCTTACGCGCCTCGCCCTGGCTCTCCGAAGCGCCGCTCGGGCTGCTCTGCTCGCCGAGTTGACCGCTGGCCTCGCCCATCTTGCCGCTCGCGCCTTCGAGCGCCTGCTGGGCTTCGCCGAGGTTGGGGTCTTGCGGGTTGATGTCCCCGACTTTGTCGCTCAGCCGATCGGTCGCTTCCTGGTTGCGCGACTCCGCGCCCGCGACGCCTTTCATCGCCGCGTCGCTGGGCTCGCCACTCTCCGCGAGCTTGTCGGACTGGGCCTGGTTTTCCGCTTCCTGCTCGGCGATCCGATCGAGGTCTTTGATGGCCTCTTTGATCTTGCGCAGCTGCTCCTGCTTGATCGCGGCGTCGAGGTCGGGCGTGAGCAGCAGCTTTTTAATCGCCTGCAACTCGCCGATGACCTCGTCGATCTTGCCGCTGGCGGCGCTCAACTCCAGGCCGCCGATCAGTTCCGAGACGCTGGACATCCGCTGGACGAGCAGCTTCTCGCGCGATCGCTCGACGCCCATCACCAGTCGCTGCGCGTCTTCGGGCTGGCTTTCCTTGAGCATCTCGGCGAGGCGGAACATGCGCTGCTCGAGTTCGAGCATGTGCTGTTTCGCGCGTTCGTTGGTGAAGCGGGCGCCGTCGGCCTCGGTCGCCTCGTCGCCGCGGATCGCCTGGCCTGTCGCCGGCTGTGTCGCACCCACGAAGCATCCCAACAGCAAGACGCAGGCGACCACCAACCGATTCATCCGCATTCGTTTTCGATCTGCTCGGTCTTGCATGTCGGTGTCCCGTCGGTCTGGTGTTCTTGATTCTTACGCCGCTACTCGTCGAACAGGTCGTCGATCTGCTCGTCGATCAGTTCGTCCACTTTGCGCTTGAGCGTTTCCTGCTGGTCGATGACTTCGCTGAGCTGGTTGATCGCGTCGAGCAGTTCGTCCCAACGATTCATCTTCGACAGCAGCAGAGTCATCTCGTCGATCACGCCTTGCTGATCGGTTCGGATCGCGTCGAGCCGGGTCGCATCCGCGGTGCCGGCCTGTTCCAAGGCGGCGCGTTGGTCGGCCATGGTGCGATCGTGCAGCTGCGCGAGCGGTTCAAGGATCGTGGCTTTCATGGATTCGTAGGCCTGGTTGCCGTCTTCTTTGCTTCCGCCCAGCCGGTTCAGACGCATCTCCTCGGCTGAGCGTTCCAACTCTCGGCTGACTTTCCAGACCGATCGCTGGATCGCGCGGAATCGGCGCGACTGGCTGGCGACCGCGACGCCGTTGTTGCCCGCTTCGCGCAGCTTGCCGAGCACGTCTTTGCTGTCTTCGATCGCTTGGCGGAACGCCCCACGGGCCTGTTGCTGGCGGGCGATGATCTCGCGAAACAGCTCTTTGTGCGTCACGACGCGGAAGTCGACCTTGGACGATTCGCCGACTTGTCCGCCGGCTTCGGGGTCTTCGGCGTAGCGATCGTCCCGGGCCAATCCGGTGAGTCGGATAACGTCGGTCGGTCGGACGCCGAGTTGATCGACTTCGAGGCCGTGCTTCTTGCGGACGTCGGTTTCGGAGGCGGTCGCGTCGTCGTGGAGCACGATCGGGTCGAGCGCGGTGGTGCCGGCGTCGTCGCTTCCGACGCGGATACGGACGGGCGAGACCGTCGCGTCGACGAGGCCGTAGTCGTCGCGGGCTTCGAGGTTGAGCGGGATCAAGGCGTTGGGCGTGACGCGTTGGCCCACGCCGGCGTAGCGGAGGCGGACGCTCGGCTTGCGGTCGGTTTTCAGGCCGACGGCGATCGGAACGGGCTGACTGACTAGGCCGGCCGACTCGCTGACCAGTTCGACGCGCAGCCGCTGACGTGCGCTGTGCGTCCACTCGAGTTTGTACGTGTTCGCGTTCACGCGTTGGATCGCCGGTCGATCGGTCGTCTCGTCGCTGGTCGTTTCGTCGGCATAACGCAGGTCGGAAAGGGGGACGTTGGCGGTTAACAAGAGTTCGACTTCGTTGCGTTCCAGCAGCGACACTTCGCCCTCTGCCCCGTCGAAGTCGATGACGCGCGGGCGATCCGGTGCGCTCGGGTGCGTGTGCGTCAGTTTGATCCCGGTGAGTCGCGGACGCGCGGCCGGGCGGATCGCAAACCGCAGCGTCTGGTCGCCGGCCGAGATCGTCGCTTCCGCGGGTTCGGTGATCGGAGACAATTCGTAACGGAAGTCGTTCGGGTCGAATTGATCGAGGCCTTGCGGCCATTCGCGTCCGCCGGCGGGATCGAGCTTGATGCGTGCGTCTTCGATCGATCGGCCGTCCTTGGTGGCGATGCGCGTGAAGAGCGTGACGTTCTCGCCGGCGGGCACGGTCAGCGTGCCGTCGTCGCCGAGGCCGACGATCTCGATCGAGGTGTTGCGCGGGTAGGGCGTTTCGCTCAAGGTCAGCCAGCGCTTCGCCCAGGTACCGATCACGTTTTCGCCAGCGGCACTCATCCCGACGCCGGTCAAACCGGAGACGAGCAGCGCGGCGGCGAGGATGCCGACGCACTGCAGGCCGTGCCGCGCGCTGATCGCCTCGCCGAAGTCGGTCCGATCCAGCGATGCGTAGCTGCGGCGGACCGCGTCCCGGATCATCAACCCGGAGAAGGCCTCGGCGTCCTGCGACAGGTGCGGCAGTTGGAGCACGGTGGCGACGCGCGGCGCGAGTTGTTGCCCGCCTTGGTGTCGCTTGGCGATGTCCACGGCCTCGGCGAGTTGGACCGGACCGAGGCGATTCGACAGCGGTTTGATGCCGTAGTGATAGAAAAAATGCGCCGCCGCCGCGAGCGTACCGAGCCAGTAAAACACCCGCATCGGCCTGCTGAGTTCGAGCCAGAAGTCGAGCACGATCGACACCGCCAGCAGCGCGAGCAGCACCGCCGCGCCGCGCACCAGCGCATCGAACGCGATCATCGCGCGCAGCCGAAGCCCCAGTCGCGACAGCCTCGCGCGCAGCTTCGATTGCATCGCGGCGAGTTCGGCATCGGGCGTCGGGTTGGGGGTGTTGAGCGTGGTCATGGGTGGCCGTCGGCGGGCGCGGTTGATTGGTTTATACCAGTCTGCAGCGTTTTCGGATGATCCACTCGGCCAGGATCGCGCCGAGGAAGATCAGTATTAAAAGCGGGGCGTTCCACACCTCGTCGGAGTGGATCAGTTCGTTGTCGACGAGCCCGACCGTCAGCGCGTCGGGTAAAGCGTCGGCCCGATCGTACGTGAAATACTGCCCGCCGCTGACGACCGCCATCGTGCGCAGGGCGTCGCCGGCCAAGGTCGGGTTGCGCGTTTCGTAGTCGGGAACGGCGACAGTGAAGCCGTGCGTATTCGGTTTGGCGGCACGCTGCGTCGCGGAATCGCCGGGCCAAACGCGGACGAGGTAATCGCCGGCGCGGGTAGCTTCGAAGCTCGCCGCGAAGCTCAGCCCGTCGCCCGTCGGCGTCAGGGTGAGTTCGATCGGTTCGTCGGCGCCGGTCTGAATCTCGGCGTAGAGGGACAGCAGTCCTTCGTCGATCTGGCCGGGGTCGATGAAGGTCGCGGTGAGGGTGACTTCGTCGCCGGGCTCGTAGCGCTGCTTGTCGGTGTTGACGCGGTAGGGGTGTTGGCCGCCGAGCTGCTTCATCAGGCCGGCGCGATCGACGACGCGAGCCCAGAACCCGTCGAAGACTTTTTCCCCGGCGAACCGCCAACGGTACGTCGAGTCGAAGCCGATCCACATGACCCGACCGGGCCCGACAAGGTGCGTCGCCATGAGGACTTCCTGTTCCTGCCGCCCGCCGACGTCGATGGTCATCCCCGGGTGGGCGTGTCGGGCGAGAACGGTCGCGCCCGGCTTCTCGCGCGTCACCGGCAGGTGCCACATCATGCCCGGCAACTGGTCGAGGATCTTGCGATTCTTCACGGGGTCGCGCGAGAACGCGAAGACCGGATCGCGCCAGCCCGCATCGGTGATCTGCAGCTTCCACGGCCGAGCCCGGCTGAGTTCCATCTGCGTCGCCGTGCGAAACAATCCGGGCTCGCGCACGACCGGCAGCAGCGAGAGGTAACCGGCCGATGGATCTGCCGCACGCGTGAACATGGCCTGGGTGTATCGCTCGCCGGCGATGTAGACCAGCCCGCCGCCTCGCTCGGCGACAAAGCGGTTGAGCAGCTCGGAGAAGCCCGCCGGCCAACGCTCGGGCGACGGATCGTACAACACGACGCAGTCGTAGCCCGGGAAGATGCGGCCGTTCTTCGTGCCGCCGGCCAGTTCGGTCAGGTCAGCGGGCAATCGGCGGATCGGGTCGTTGCCGGGGTGTCGGAAGTCGCTGCTCGCGGTTTGGAGCCAGGTCGAGACCTCGACCGTGCTGTCCCGGATCAGTGCGTTGCGGATGAACTGGACCTCGGGGAAGGTGTAGCCGGCGATGAAGAGGACGCGGGTCTTGTCGTAGACGACGTTGACCTGTTTGATGGCCGCGTTGTCGTCCGGATCGACCTCGCCCTCGACTTCTTCGAGACGGGCCCGGTAGACGATCGTTTCTTTCTCGGTTGGCAAGAGATCGAAGGCGAAGCGGCGGGGAGTCGCGTCGGCGGCGAGGACGATGTCTTTCGACTCGACGGGCTGCCAGTCTTCTTCGGTGGGGTCCTCGATGCCGGCGATCAGGCGTTCGAGAAGGAGCGTGGCGGGTTCGTCTTCGAGGCCTCGTGCGCTGACGACGGCGGTGAGTCGGGCCGCGTCGTTGACAAAGATGACGTCGCTGCCTTCTAGCTTGGTGACTCGGGCGTTGCGCGGGCCCTGGGGCGTGCCGACGCCGATGGGGAACAGCGCGACGCCGGCTTCACGGGCCGCCTCCGCGGTCGCGCGAATGGAAGCGGAGTTGGGCGCGGTGTTCTGCCCGTCGGTCAGGAGGACGACGCCCGCGAGGTCTTTGCCTTGATAGGCCTGCAGGAGTTGCTGGACCGCTTCGCCGACGGCCGTGCTGCGACCCCCGAGTTTGAAGGCGTTGGACTCGTCGGCGAGGTCGATCTCGGTGCCGCCGAGGCGCTCGTCGAAGCGGTGCAGATGCACGATCCGCTCGCCGCCTTGTTCGAGCCGGGGGATGAGATCGCCGTCGAGAAGGCGTCGGCTCAGCTCGATTCGAGAAGTCGAAGCGAGCGCGGCCGCGTTGTCGAGTCCGGCGATGCGCGACGCGGCGGCCGCCTCTGCGGGATCGATCCATGCGTCGCTGAGCCCCATCGATTGCGAGGTGTCGACCAGCACCAGGAGCTCGCTGGGCTTCTGCTCCAAGCGGCTGAGTACGAGCGCGGGTTCGAGCAGCATCGCGAGGACGATCGCCGCGAGCAGCACGCGCAGCGAGAGCAGGAGGTAACGCGCCTTCGCCGTGAGCTGACCGGTCTCGACGCGATAGAGCCACCAGAACAGCGCGATCACCGCGAGCGAACCGAGCAGGATCAGGAAGATCGTGTCCCCGCCGCGCGGTGCACCGAGCCACTGCACGGACCACGACCCGCCGGCCGCCCAGTCTTCGGGCTCGACTCCTAAAAGCCAGTACAGCGCATCACGCATCACTCAGTGTTCCCTGCCGACCCACGCGGCGAACGCGCTCTCGATGACCACGAAACCCAACAACAGCATTGCAAGCGTCCGCCAGATCTCGCGCTGCGCCCCGGCCGAGACCGGATCGCTCAGGTCCACGAGCGTCAGATCGACGCCTGGCAGCAGCTGCGCGACCTCTTCATCCGAGAGTTGCCGCAGGTCGCTCTCGCGCGGATCGGGGTTGATCGCGAAGCGACGGACGCTCGGC
>JBMYUK010000178.1:0-6115 GCA_049605275.1 Phycisphaeraceae bacterium | reverse complement strand
CGGCTGGTCTGGTTCCGCTTGATCGTGAAGGGGCTGGTCGAGCCCTCGGCCTGTCCGGATCGGATGGTGGCAGACCTGGCGGCGGCGCAGCGGGACTCGATGCGTTTGCAGCGTCGCAAGAGCCAGTCGCACCGCCCGCCGATCGATCAGCGGATCGAGTCGTGGCTCCGTTCGCACTTGGAGGACGTCGCGGAGCCGGAGTCGATCAAGCTGCCCGGGCCGACGTTTCGATTGGATCGACACGGGCTGGCGAGCAAGCTGTCGCTGCCGGCGAAGGGGGACACGTTCAAGAACGCTTACGTCGAATCGACGCGCGTGCTCAACGGCGTGTTGCACAACCCGCGGCACGACCGCCGTACGACGGCGGGGACGTTCCACGTCGCGGAGGGCGGCTTGCCGATCCCGGCGGGCAAGCGGGCGGTTCCTAAGCGTGTGTTCGCGAACATGCTGCGGGCGGCGATGACCCCGCCGGACGATTTGATGACGCTGCCGTTTGTGGACGGGATCGAGGGCGACGGGCGGACCTGGGTGTCGCTGATGCTTCGCCCGATCGTTCAGCCGGGCGTGCCCGGGGTATGCGATGAGAAGACGATGGAGGTGCGTTTTTTCGTGCCCGGTGCGTTGGTGAGTAACCTCGACTTTGTCGAGTCGATCTTCGGCAACGGCGGCGATCCGGACCTGCCAGCGAACGACGCGGGGCTGGATGTCGATGGCTGGACCGGGCACACGGGCTGCGTGATCCTCGCGCCGCACCTTGAGCGGATGACGAAGAAAGAGCTCGGCCTGCCGCACGTCAGCGAGGCGACCGGCGAGCAGAAGCGCGACGAGATGTGCTGGTCGTCGGAGGACGAGAAGTACAACAACGGCAGCGCGTTTAAGGTCACGTGCCGAACCGACGAGGGCGTGATCGTCACATTGATCGCGGACAACTACTTCGGCTACTGCAAGAAGGAAGTCAAGACGCAGATCAGCTACGCGGCGAACCTGATGGGCCGATGCGAGGAAGAGCACGCCGGCGGCACGATCGCTTATCCGAGCTACAACCTCGGCGTCGAGTTCAAGGCCAACTCCCGGCAGTACAACAACCGCACGTTCGACGACATCGCCCGCGACTACGCCGAGTTTATCGACGTCAAGCCCGAGGGCTACGGCATCGATAAGCACTATCCGCAGGTCGTCTACGTCCCCGAGGATGCGCTCGCGACGGTCGACTCGGCCGCGGTGACCTGGCAGCGCAACGGCCACGACCAGTCGATCCCGCTGCGGCCCGGGCGCGTCTACGTCACGCCCTCGGGCTATCGCTTCAAACTCGAGCAGCACCCCGAAGCCCCCACCTGGCGGCTCGTCGGCACGCTCGGCGAGGGCGCGGTCTGCCACAAGCCCTGCACCGTCTCCGGCGGCGGCAAGAGCGAGATCAGCAAGTCCCTCCAAGACTACATGCTCTACGGCCCGATCTTCATCAACGACATCGAGTTCGACCTCAACCAGTGCGAAGCGATCATCACCGGCACCTACGACCATCGCTGGCGCGACGAGTTGGCCAGCAAGCAGCACTACGACGAATATCCCAGCCGACCCATCCTCAGCCCGCAGCGATCCCTGGGCAGCGTCATCAAGCTGCTCACGCCGTCGGACGATTACAACGACGACTACAACGCCTGGCTCGAGTCGATCCCCAACTACATCTTCGCGATCGTCTTCGCGATCAAGCGGCTGTACAAACCCGAGTGGGGCGACGACTGGCGCAGCCACTTCACCGTCGACACGATCAACGGCTTCCCCGGCCACGAGCTCAAGGTCGATAGCCGAAAGGTCGTCGGCTCGTACCTTCGCGTCGGCTTCGACGACAGCGGCGCGTGGCGGACCTTTAAGCTGCGACAAGACTTCATGCCCAGCGAGAAGATCTCGACCGAGGACGACATCACCGCGTCGATCACGGTCGCGGCCGAGGGCGTCAAGGGACTCAACCCCAAGTTCTCCCCGACGAGCGTGAAGTTCGTCAAGAACTGCGAGTACCGCTTTTTCCAACGGCCCGACGAGGCGATCTATCGCGGCTTCGACGAGACGACCGAGTACAACCTCGCGCAGCGGGGCAACTTCCTCTGCAACTTTCAGCCGCAGACCGCCGACGACGCGAAGGCGATGGTCGACGACGTCATCGCCTTCGGCGAATTCACCGAGCCGATGCGCAACCTGCTCTCCAGCGCGGCGGCGAAGGATGAGGGCTACGTCGTGTCCTCGGCCCACCCGCGGCTGGTCAACGGCAAGCCGACGAAGAACCCGCGCTACCTCCAGATCCGCCCGGACCTGACCGACCCGCTCTCGCCGTATCTCGGGCAGCTAGGCGTGCAACTGTTCCGCGCTTTGCCGCCGACGACGCCGGCGCTGATGCCGATCAACGTCGTGCTCAGCGGCCGACGCAACAACCCGCCGGACGCCGCGGCGGGGATCCGCGGCCTGGCCGTTTACAACCCGATGCATTACCAGCCGCTGCCCGAGTTGTTTATGGAGTTCATCAGCTCGCTGACCGGCAAGAGCCCGTCGACCACCGGGGCCGGCAGCGAGGGCGCGCTGACCAAGCGGCCGTTCAACGCGCTCCGCCCGACCGCCGACCTCAACAACGCCCTGGTCAGCTTCGTGCTCACCAGCATGGCCGGCTACTCAACGAGCGCCGGGTACGTCGGACCCAACGTCCGCGTCGATCACGACATCTCCCTGCTCATCCCCGAGATCGTCGCGCGCATGAGCCCGCACGAGATCGACCCGGCCTACCTCATCGAGCACGGCCTGCTCGAAAAACTCGACGACTTCGAGTTTCAGGGCGAAACCATCCTCGCCAGCCGACTGGGTTATCGCATCACCGAGCAGTTCGTCGCGCGCTTTTTTGCGCGGGTCTTCGATAACCCGATGCGCGTGTTCTCCAAAGCCATGCTCGAGCCCGAGACCCAGTCCCTGGCCGACTTCGCCGACGGCATCAAGAACATCACCGAAGCGCAGCAGCGCGTCGCGATGGAGTACTTCGAGTCCGGCTCGGTCGGCGAGGCCTGCCCCCCGCTGCAGTCGATCCTGCACATCATGGCCTACGGCGAGCACGACGGGCTCACGCTCGAGTCGCCCGAACTCCGGCAGATGTTCGAACTCGACACCCTGCTCAACAGCGACTGGTACCAGCAGCGGCTCGAAGTCCAGCAGCAGCGCGACGCCGTCGGCTGCGAGCGACAGATCGCCTACCTCGAGTCCGTGCTCGCCAGCGAGAGCACCGCCCCCGAGGTCGCGGGCATGGACCTGCCGCTCCGCCTCGCGAAGCTGCGCGATCGGCTCAACGACATCCAGTCCCCGGGGTACGTCGAGCAGCAGCGCGGCTCGCTGGGCGCCGATCCCCTCGGCCCGATCGCCATGGAAACGGCCCGCCCCTTGCAGGCCGCGGAGTGAGGCGCGGCGTGATCAAGATCGTGTGCGAAAAAGTGGGGTGGGCGTCGCGCCCGCCATTTGGGCGCAGCCCAAGGTCTAATCATTCACGACTTCGTCGCGACGACAGGCGGGACGCCTATCCCACCTAAGGCACTTCTAGTACACGTTTTACAATCACGAATCACGTCTGACAGAGCGTAATTACATATCAACCCAACGACAGCCGCGAAGCTACGCATCGCAGGGAAATCGCGATCTGCGTGCCATGCTCTGCTGCGACGGATTGCGTCGCGGGGGTTGTGTTGAGAAAACTGACAACGGAATCGATGGAATCCGCGTCATCGACCAGCGCGGATCACTGCGGCAGTTTGCCGGCGAACTTCGCGGGGTCGGCGTCGAACTTGCCTTTGCATCCGCCGCAGCAGAAGCCGACGGTCTTGCCTTCAAACGTGCTGACGAAGCCGGCGTTGATCGCGGCGCCGGTGACCGGGCACTTGTCGTTGACGGGCTTGGCGGCGGGCGCGGGCGAAGCCGAAACCGAAGCCGAAGACTTGTCATCCTCGGCCGGGTCGCCGGGGGTCACGTCCGGGGTCACGGGGGCGAACTGGAACTGGCCGTCGTGATCGGAGTAGATTTGGGTGTCGGGCAGCGCGTTGCGCAGGGTTTCGACGCCGGCGGCGCTGACTTTCGTGCCGGTGAGATAGAGCTTGTCGAGGGTGTCGAATCGCTCGAGCGCCGCGAGCCCCTGGTCGGTGACAGCCGTGCCGAAGAGGTTGAGCCATTCGAGCGACGGCATCTCGGGGAGCATGCCGAGCCCCGCGTCGGTGATCTCGGTGTCCTTGAGGTTGAGCCGGGTGAGCTTGGGCATCTCGGGAAGCTGCTCGGCCGCGTCGTCGCCGAAGGACGAACCTTCGAACGTCATCCACGCCACGGCGTCGGCGCCGCTCTCGAGTTTGGCGACCGTCGCGGGGTCGAGCGACTTGAGATACGCGAACTTGACGGTGAGTAGGCCCGGGTCCTGCTCTTGCGACAGCGACTGGGCGTTGCCGCCGGCCTCGGTGATCGCGGCGAGCGCGGCCGGGTCGATCACGGGCTTGGCGGGCTCGGGTTCCGGTTCTTCGGTCGTCGGTCGGATCGGGCGTTCGCCGGCCTCCGCGACGCTGCCGTCGGAGAGTTCGCCGTCCCACGCCTGGATCCACTCGCCGAGCATGAGCACTTCGTCCGGCGTCATCTTGCCGTACTTCTTGATGTTGGTCGGCATGAACTCGTCGTGCGATTCGGGGAGGCTGACGCGAACGTAAAGCTCGCTGTAGCGGGCCTCGCCGGGCTCGATCGAGGGGCCGATGGACCCGCCTTTCATGGTGAGTTCGAGCGTGTCGAGGCGGAGTTTGCCGTTCTGTTTGCCGGCGTTGTGGCAGGCGGTGCAGTGATCGTTGAGGACGGGCTGGATGTTGGCGTTCCAGAAGGCGACCGTGCCGTTGACCTCGGCGTTGGCCGGGTCCGCCTCGCCGCCGCCGGCGACGACGGGTTTCGCTTCGACCTGCTCCGGCCAGTAGATGATGGCGTCGGCGACTTCGAAGGGGGCTCGCTCGAAGAGCTTCTCCGGGCCGTGCGTCATGTTGCCGCCGAGGTGGCCGGCGAACGGTAAGGCCGCCATCGTCCCGACCAGCGCGACCCGCGCAACCCCCAGCCGCCAGCCGCCGCGCTCGGGGACCGACGAGTCTTCGACCCACTGCCGACGCACTGCCATCACTTTCAACACCGCGGCGACGATCGCGGCGACCGTCAGCGTGATGCCCAGCCACATGTGCCAGCCCATCGTCTCGGTGACGCCCTCTTCGATCGAGTCGGCGGTGAGCAGTTGCAGCACGGTCATCGGCTCGGTGCCGGCGTTGTCCGCCGCCCACTCCGTGCCGTAGAGAAGCCCGGTCGCCGTTGCGATGATCGCCGTGACCGCGCCCATCACAAACAGCCACGCCGCGGCGATGTCGAAGCCGCGCGAGCGCCGGAACAGCCCGAAGAACTCGATCGCGAACGCACCGATCAAGAGGCCGATCGGCAGGTGCAGAACCACGACGTGCAGCCGACCGAGAAACGCGCCCCAACTCCGCTCGCCGCCCGACGCCGCGAACGCCGGGAGCCCGACGCCAACCAGCAGCGTGCCGAGCAGCATCAGCGCAATAAATCGAATCAGACGAGGAGCGGCGGGGATCGTGGTCGGTCGCATGGCGTTCTCTATCGTTCTCTAAGAAGGGTCTTCAAGCCCCGGTTCGAGTAGTCGAGCAAGCTGTCCATCGAGGGACGAAACCGGACGAAGCATATTACCTGATCCCATCGGGTCGAGCCGGTGCAACGCGTCAAAATCAGGGCTTTTCCGCCAGTCTGTGCTACGCGAGCCCGTGCCTTCGCTCAATCTTGCGGGGCGTCGAGGCCGAGGTCGGCGCCCTCGAATCGCGCCCACGCCGCCTGGGCCTGACTCCGCAACTCGATGATCTTGTTGTCCGCGGGGTTGTTTTCGTGCAGGCGGTCGAGGAGATCGAATAGCCGGATAAACAGCTGCTCCCGCTGGAAGCGATCCAGCGTCACCAGTTCCGCGTTCTGCTGCCGCTGCCTGGGCGTCAGCGGATCGTGCCCGGCCAGCAGCAGCAGCGACTCCGCCAACTCGACCTGATAACGCAGGCGGTCCGGGTTCTCCCGCGCGATG
>JBMYUK010000177.1:0-6121 GCA_049605275.1 Phycisphaeraceae bacterium | reverse complement strand
CTTGCACGCCTTGGCGAGACGCGCCTGCTCGATCAGGCCGGTGTCGAGCATGTCGACCTTGACGATGTCGACCACGTCGAGCGCGTGCTCGATCGACGCGAGCGACGAAAGATCGACCATCTTCCGCGCGATGACGGGCGGCTCGCCGCGGGCGATGGCTTGGAGGTCGTGGAGCAGGTCTTCGGTCGTGCTGTAGCGTTTCTTGGGTGACTTGGCCATGCAGACTTCGATGACTTCGGAGAAGCCGGACGACAGCGAGTCGTTGATGTGGTCCGGCGGTTCGAGGTCGTGGCTGAGGTGCTTGCGCATGACGGCCGAGGGGTTGGCGCCTTCGAAGGGGACCCGTCCGGTGACCATGTGGTAGGCGGTTGCGCCGAGGGCGTAGATGTCGGCGCGAAAGTCGATCTCGATCTCGCCGCGGATCTGCTCGGGGCTGATGTAGTACGGCGTGCCGTAGGCTTTGCCTGCCTCGGCCTCGGCGGCTTCGCGGTCGCTCACCGCCCGGGCCAGGCCCATGTCCGCCAGCTTCACCGTGCCGTCCTCGGTGATCATGATGTTCTTGGGCTTCACGTCGCGGTGGATGAAGCCCTGCTCGTGGGCGTGACGCAGCGCCTCGGCGACGCTGATGGTGATCTTCAGCGCGTCGGCCTCGCTGTACGCGCCCTTGTCCGTGATGTCGTCGTAGACGGTTCGGCCATCGACGTACTCCATGACGAAGTAGTGGTAATCGCCGGCCTGGCCGACGTCGTAGGCGCCGACGATGTTGGCGTGGTTGAGTTTCGCCGCGGCTTTGCCTTCGTCGTAGAAGCGTTGGATAAAGTTCGAGTCGTTGTTGTGCTTCTGCGGCAGGACCTTGATCGCGACGGTGCGGTCGAGGCTGAGCTGCTGCGCTTTGTAGACCGTGGCCATTGCGCCGGCGCCGAGTTTGGAGAGGATCTGGTAGCCGGGGATCTGCCGCGTGCTTTTTTGTGCGTCGAGTTCGGGCTTGAGTCGGTCGAGTTGTCGCTGGGTGACGACGCCCTGCTTGAGGAGGACGCCGGTGAAGCCGCCGACGTCTTTGCCGTCGCCCTCGGCCGATTCGGCGAGCATGAGGCATTGATCGACTTCGGTCTGGGTGGCGAGGCCTTTCTCGACGAGGACTCTGCCGATGACGGTGTCTTGATTGGCGGGGGACGATTCAGCCATGGACGGGATTGCGGGTTGCGAACGGCGTCGTGGGGGCGTGTTCGAGCGTCGTTGAAGTGAAAAAGCAAGGCAGGCCGAACGCGGATTCGTGGAGCGAAGACTAGACCCCGGCCCGATGGGTGTCAAACGCGAATCAGCCGGCGAAATCGTACCGAGATCGCGTCCTGACGGGTGCGTCCGAATAAGACGAAATGCGTGGATTTGTCGCGCCGAGGCTCGAAAGCCGACTTACAATGCAGGGTTACGATCGCGGCAAGCGCCCGAGCGATCGACCGATTCACCCCGAGACCGGATGCTGCTACTCACGCCCAACGATACGACCCTCGGCCCCGCGCTCTCGGCCATGCTCGAAGAGGTGCAGCAGCGGTTTAGCGCCGAACTACTCAGCGACACCGCCTGCGTCAACGAACTGGTCGAACACGTCGAACGCTACCGCGGCAAGATGCTCCGACCGACGCTCGTGCTCGTCTCCGCGATGGCGACGCATCGCAGCGAGGACCTCGGCGAACTCCGCGAGCCCGCGCTGATCGCCGCGGCGGTCTGCGAGATGGTGCACATGGCCACGCTCGTACACGACGACGTGCTCGACGATGCACACGTGCGAAGACGCGGCGCGACGATCAATCGACTGCGCGGCAACGAGGCGGCCGTGATGCTCGGCGACTACCTCATCAGCCACGCGTATCACCTCTGCTCGTCGCTGGGCCGAGCCGACATCAGCCGCGCCGTCGCCCACGCGACCAACACCGTCTGCGAGGGCGAGCTCTTGCAGCTTTCCAATCGGCACAACCTCGAGCTCGACGAGCGCGTGTACTTCGAGATCATCCGGCGAAAGACCGCGGCGCTGTGCGGGCTCTGCTGCGAGATGCCGATCCGCTTGCGACACCCCGGCGCCGAGCGCAACGGCGACCAGCGCCTGGCCGATGCGCTCTTTGCCTACGGCGAGAAGCTGGGCATCGCGTTCCAGATCGTCGACGACATCCTCGACCTCTCCGGCGACGAGCAGACCGTCGGTAAGTCCGTCGCGCGCGACCTGGCAAAAGGCAAGCTCACGCTCCCGCTCATCCGGCACCTGCAGACGGCCGACCCGATCGAGCGGCGCGGCGTGGCCGACCTCATTGCGCAGGCCGCGGAGCCGGGGCTGGGCGACGACGAGGCGGGCGAGTTGGCTCGGGCGGTGGCGCAGCGCGTGACCGACTCGGGCGCGATGGAATACGCGCGCGACTGGGCGCGTCGCCTGGTCGAGCAGGCGGTGGAAGAGATCAAGACGTCGTTCGGGCCTTCGTCGGCTCGCGATTTGATGGAAGCGATGGCCGGCGCGGTCATCGATCGGCGGTTTTAACGCGTTCGCGCATCGACGCGACGACGCACGCATGGGATGACGGCGATGGGCATTGAACGGCCAAGAGTCCTGGTCTTTGGCGGCAAGGTGCTGGGCGATCACCCGATCGCGCGGCTCCTGGGCGACAGCTTCGACGTCGATCTCTTTCAATCCAACGAAGAGGCGATCGAGGCGCTCAAGGCCAAGCCGTACCACGGCGTGTTCGCGGACGTCGGCGACTTTCTCCCGCTCGAGCGCGCGATCGTCAGCGAGAAGGCGAGCGTCGTCCTCAACACCATCGGCGAGGGCGTCTGCATCGTCGACGCCGACGGCCGCTGCAACTGGTCGAACAAAAAGATGGCCGGCTATCCCAACGAGGTCGTCGAGCAGGTTCGTCGCATCTGCGGCCAGGCGCTCCAGCTGTTTAGCGCCGCGCAGACGAGTCCGACCGGCGGCGCGACCCGATCGTCGAGTAAGAAGTTCACCTTCGCGATCGAAGACCGCTACTTCGAGATGATCTGCTCGCCGGTCACCGACGACCAAGGCAAGGCGATCCAGGTTGTCGCGGTGGTGTGGGACGCGACCAGCGGCAAGCGGCTTCAGCGCAAGGTCGACGCCATCGACGCGTCGGGTCGAGAACTCGCCAAGCTCGACGGCGACGCGATCGCCAAGCTCGCGCCGCCCCAGCGGCTCAAGCTCCTCCAGGACAAGATCATCAAGTACTCGAAGGACTTGATGCACTTCGATCACTTCGCGATCCGCCTGCTGGATAAACGCAGCAACAAGCTCGAAGTCGTCATCGCCGAGGGGCTTCCCCACGAAGCGCTCGAGATCGATCTGTACGCCCAGGCCGAGGGCAACGGCATCTCCGGCTATGTCGCCGCGACCGGCCGATCGTACATCTGCCACGACACGGAGAAAGACCCGCGTTACGTACTCGGCCTCGAACACAGCCAGAGCTCGCTCACCGTCCCGCTCATGCTCTTCGACGAGGTCGTAGGCGTCTACAACATCGAGTCGCAGAAGATCGGCACGTTCAACGAAGACGACCGGCAGTTCGCCGAGATCTTCGGGCGATACGTCGCGCTCGCGCTTAACATCCTCGACCTGCTTGTCGTCGAGCGCTACACGATCTCCGGCCAGCTCAGCGACACCGTCTATCAGGAGATGTCGACCCCGATCAACGACATCGTGCATGAGTGCGCGCGGCTCAAAGAATCGCGCATCGGCGACGACGAGTTGCACGCGTCCTTAGACAGCGTCGTTCGCGACGTCGAGAAGGTCCGCGAAGCGCTCAATAACGTTAAGGCCGGACCCAACGCGGTCATCGGCTCCCAGGCCGTCGAGCATCAGGAAGACGACGATCTTTTGTCCGGCAAGCGGGTGCTCGTGGCCGACGACGAGTCGAACATCCGCGACACGATCCACAGCGTGCTGACCAAGCACGGCTGCGAGGTCACGATCGCGAAGGACGGGTACGAAGCCTGCAACGCGCTCGAATCGCAGGCGTTCGATCTGGTCGTCTCCGACATTAAGATGCCGTATCGCACGGGGTATGAGATCTACGCGTCCACGCAGCGGTGCAGCGACGGGCTGCCGGTGATTTTGATGACGGGCTTCGGCTACGACCCGAATCACTCGATCGTTCGCGCGTCGCAGGAGGGGCTGTCGACCGTGCTGTTCAAGCCGTTCAAGGTCGAGCAGTTGATGGACGAGATCCGCAAGGCGCTGACGACGGATCGGGCGGCGGCGCGTGAGTGAGCGATCGATGTCCGCATTTGGAAAGCCGCAGATCGACGGGTTGCGGGAGCAAGCGCCGTGCGGGCTTGGGCGATGACTTATTTGTTTTCTTGTCCGGCGTCCGTAGGCCGCCGGCTATTTTTACGGCGAGATCGATGAAGACGGAACCGACAACACAGGCGACACAGACGGCGCGGCGCTGGGCGGCCGAGCGGCTCGCGCGGGTCGCGCAGCGGTTTCCGGAGATCGAGCCGCCGGACATGGACCTCGCGGGCCTGTCGCCGGCGGACACGGCGCTGGCGCTGGCGATCTATCGCACGACGGTGCAGCGTTGGTTCACGCTGTCGGCGATCGTCGAGAAGTATCTGTCGAAGCAACTGCGTCGGCTCGAGCCGGAGATGCAGGCGGTGCTGCTGTCGGGTGCGGCGCAGCGAGTCTTTTTCGATCGGCTGCCGGCGTACGCGGTGGTGGACGAGTCGGTGCGGCTGGCGCACGCGATGGTTCGGCCCAACGCAGCGGGCATGGCGAACGCCGTCTTGCGGAAGGTCGATCGGCTGGTGCAGAAGTCCGAGCGCGTCGATCGGTGGGAGGCGGGCGCGAACGCGTTGCCGCTGCCCGGCGGCGGGGGGATGCGGTTTGCCGAGGCGGTGCTGCCGCCGGCGTCGCCGTTGGATAAGCACTTGGTCGCGGCGACGAGCGTGCCGCTGCGTCTGGTGCGCGAGTGGCTTGGGCGTTTCGGCGAGGCGCAGACGATCGCGTTGTGTCTGCAGGGCATCGAGCATCCGCCGACGGTCGTCGCGGTGGAGCCGGACTTTCAGCCCGGACCGGACAAGGCGCACTGCCGGCCGCACCGCGTCGCTGGCTTTGTCGTTTGGCAGGGGCCGGGCGAGGGGCTGTCGGCGTTTTTAACGAGGCACGTCGATCGCCGGGTGCAGGACGTCGCGTCGTCGCTGGCGGTCGGGTCGACGCGTGGGCACGAGCCCGGGTCGATCCTCGACTACTGCGCCGGGCTTGGCACGAAGACGCGGCAGCTCGCGCGGATGCATCCGGGCGCGACGATCCACGCGACGGACACACACGCCGGTCGACGCGCGTCGCTTCGCTCGGTTGCGGCGGGGCTGGACAACGCGACGGTCATCGAGCCGGATGAAGCGGGGCGGGGCGGGGGTTACGACCTGGTGTTGCTTGACGTGCCGTGCTCGAACACGGGTGTCTTGGCTCGTCGGCCCGAAGCGCGGTACCGCTACAGCCAGCAGTCGCTTGGCGAGTTGGTGAAGCTGCAGCGTGCGATCGTCGATCGTGCCTCGGCGTGGGTGAAGCCGGGCGGGTTGCTGTTGTATTCGACGTGTTCGATCGAGCCGCCGGAGAACGCGAAACAGGCCGAGCGTCGGCTGCGTCGCGGCGGCGAGAAGCTGCACGAGCACCAGCAGATGCCGCAAGGAAGCGGCGACACGTACACCGACGGCAGCTATCATGCTCTATTGAAGGTTTGATGTCGTCCGCACGGATGGATGGTCCTCATGTCGATCAGGATGGAGCTTAGCCGGGTGCTGATCCGCGAAACGGATGATACGCACGTGGTCGAGCTGCGCGAGTCGGAGGTCGATGAAGACGAAGCGCGCGTGTTTCCGATTGTGATCGGGCTGACCGAGGCGGCGGCGATCGAGCGTCGGCTGATGGGTCAGGTCCCGCCGCGGCCGCAGACGCACGAGCTGTTGGACAGCGTCATCCACGGGCTGGGCTACGAACTGGATCGCATCGAGATCGTCGATCTCCGGGAGCACACGTTCTTCGCTCGGCTGCACCTGCGCAACGGCACGGACCGGGTGGACGTCGATGCGCGGCCGAGCGACGCGATCGCGCTCGGCGCGGCGT
>JBMYUK010000176.1:4453-6162 GCA_049605275.1 Phycisphaeraceae bacterium | reverse complement strand
TCGATCGCGCTTCGCCTTGCAGGCGACGGCTAACGCGCAGCGCAGCAGCTACCGCATCGGCAAGACACGAGAGATTTCATTTGGACGGTGTAGCGGGCATTGCTGTGCGTCCCATGCGAGCCATCTATCATTATTTGAGCGGGACGCTCCGCGTCGCCCGCTACGCCGTGCTGTTGGATGGTTTCGAGGAGTTTCGCAAGCCGCCGCGTCATCACGCGGGATGACCTTGGCGGGGGTCTTACGGCTAATCCGGTTTTTTGTTGCTGTGTGTTATCGCCTGTTCGAGCGTATTTCGTACGTCGGCTTCGGCGAGTTGTCGCGCCTGACGCCCCTGCTTCCACATCCAAAACAACAGCGCTCCAAGAAAGACGAGCACGATGAGGATAGCGGCCCAGATCGCTTTATCGTAGCGTCCGGGGAACGCGTCGTCGGACATGCTCATGAGGCTGAGGAGTTCAACGATCCAAAAGACGAACAAAAATAATCCGATGAAGAGGCCGCAGCACCAAAACACGGTGTCCGGTGAGGCCGCTTGAGCAAGCCCTGTTTGAAGGTAGATCAGCACGTACTCAGCCCGCACTGCTCGTGATACACCGCGAGATCGGGTTGAGCATCTCCGGCACGAGCTTGTCGATTGCGAGTTCGCCGCAGAGCTTTTCGAGTTCGGGGAGGTAGGTTTGGAGGTGGTCGATGGAGTCGACCGGGCCGTACTTGCGGACGGTGAGGAAGAGGGAGATGGGTTCGTCGCGGTATCGGCCGGAGGAGCCTCGGCGGGATTTTTGTCGGGTCTTGACTTCGAAGTAGGCCTGGAGGGTACCCTGGTCGTTGAGGTTGACCGAGACGAAGGGTTGACAGTCCAGGACCTTGCCGCCGTCGACGTCCATGACTTTGCCTAATGGCGTGTCGGCGAAGAGGGCGTTGTAGACGACCTCGTCGTGGTTGGACTCGCACTCTAGGTCAAAACCGAAGGTCAGCTCGACGCAGTCGACGTCGAGCGGGCTGATGGAGAGGTGATAGGGGATCTGTTGGAGGACGAACTTGTGGTAGTCCATGGCCTGGGTCATGGAGTCGGGGTTGACGTGGCCGGCGCGGATAGAGTTTTTTCGCAGCGCGAGCCATTGGTATCGGGGGTCGTCTTTTTTGCGCGCGGATTCGAGGGCGAGTTCGCCGTCGTAGCGTCGGAACTTGGACATGCCGGGCAGCTGCTGTCGGATGCGTTCGAAAAAGTGCAGCGAGGCCTCGCGTTCGGAGGGGAGGTCCATCTTCACGGCGAGCTTCTGGTTGATGTAGAAATCGGTGCAGAGGGCGCCGAAGCTGGTGGCCATGGGGCTGTCCTTGTGGTCTGGTGTTCGCCGGTCGGAGGCGATTATATCACTGACACAACCGGTAAGCGCGGTTCACTCGGTCCGTTCACGCCGAGGAGTCCGGGCGATCGCGTGTGCTGGGCTGTATCGAGCGGGCCGAGCCAACAAGGGGCCGCCGTTCAATCCTCGAACAGGTGGTGGTAGGCCGTCGCGGAGTAGAACTTGAAGTTCACTTCGCGCAGGTACTCGACCGGCCCGGCGTCCTTGACTTTCTCGACGAGGAGCTCGATCTGCTTCTGGCTCTTGTAGCAGGCGATCGCGTCGAGCTTGGCTCGGAACTGCTCGTCGCTGCACTTGAGTTGGAGATTCGGTTCGTCGGGAAAGTCGCAATAGATCGCCAGCTCG
>JBMYUK010000176.1:294-4443 GCA_049605275.1 Phycisphaeraceae bacterium | reverse complement strand
GCCGGCACCTGCGTCGGCCTGCCGAGCTCGGGCCAGATCTCACCGGCCGCGTGGAACAGGCTGATCTGCATCTCGTTGTGTACGACCTGATGGTCCGGGTGATAGTCCATCGGGGAGGGCATGAACAGGCGCGTCGGCCGGATCGCGCGAAGCCGCTCGACGAACGCGTTCTGCAAGCCCGTGTATCCCCCGGCCTGCGGGTCGCCTTCATCGGCGGGGCGTCGGCCGAGGTACTGCGCGAGGTTGCAATCCGGAAAACCCAGCAGGTGGATTCGGCTCTGGTCGGCCAGGCCCAGCGCCTTGCACGACGCGCGCAGCTCGGCCTCGCGCGTGGTCGCGATCGTCTCTTGTTCATCGAGCGAGCAGTAGCCCATCCGGCCGTCGGTCGCTGCGAGCAGGTGCACCTCGACGCCGGCCTCGCACGCCGCCTTGAGCCAGAGCCCGCCACCGATGGCGATGTCGTCGTCGTGCGGGCAGGCGAAGAGCCACGTTTCTTTCGAGACGTCGTCGCTGCCGGTGATGCCCTCGAGCGTGTCGTAGCGGTGGACTTTGTGCGTCGATTTGCGTGCGTATCGGAAGGTCATATCGGGACTATAGCACAGCGGCGCGAGCGCTTGATTCACGCGTAGCAGACGAGCTTTCGCCCTTCTTTCAGGATCAAGTGGCCGTTGTGGATCGCGGCGAAGTCGGCGTTGGCGGCGCACTTCTGTTTGGAAAGGACCTCGCCGGTGTTGTAATCGAGCGCGACGAGTTGAGCCGAGTCGCGGTAGGTCGCGCGGTCGTCTTTGCGCTTGCCTTCCTTGCAGACGCGGTGGCGGACCCAGAGCGTGTTGCCGCTGCGGGCGAGCGGGAACGCGCCGACCATGTGCGTTCCGGTGCTCGCTTGGAACGGGCTGGTCAGGGTCCTCTCGGTCGACCAGACTTCCTCGCCGGTCATCGGATCGACCGCGCTAAGCACGCTGCTTTCGCCGCTCATCGGCAGGCGGTGCGAGAACTCGTAGAAGACCAGCTCCTTTTTCTGCATGCGCTCGGGCATGTCGGGCTCGTCGAACGTCGCAATCGATTCGAACTCGGCCATCGCGGGATCGCCCGTGCCTTTCTCGCGCCAGAAGTCGCGCTCCTGCACGCGATGCTGCTCCTGCACCTCGCAGGTGTACATCCGGTGCTGACGGAGCAGCATGAGATCGCGTGCATCGGTCGGCGGTTCGAGTAACGCGCGGTTATCGAAAACGCGATAGGCCTTCTCCGCGCCTCGCCCGTGCCAGAGTGTTTCGCCAGTGTCTCGATCGATCGCCACAAACGGGACGTCGCCCCAGGCATGATTGTCCGCGTGCAGCGTAAGGAGCCCGCGCCAGTAACGGATGCCGCCTTTGAAGGCGCTCAGATCGAGGTCTTTGAACCGCTTCGCGCTCTCGACGACGCGTTGCCAGTCCCACTGCACGCCGTCGGGCTTGAAGCTTTTGAAGTATCGCTCACTGGTCTCTTTATCGTCGATGAATTTGCCCTCGCCGATCATGCGTTCGGCGTTGGTCGTGCTTCGCAATGCTGTCGAGATGTCGAGGTGCGACAGGTCGGCGGGGGTATGGTCTGTCGTTTCGCCGGTCAAGCGATGCGTCGCGCGGATGAAGCGGTGTTCTTCGTCGCGCTCGATCAGCCAGTCGCCGATCTCGATGGGCTGTGTAGGCAGCAGCGTGGTTTCCGGGTACCAGTCCGCGTCTTGGAGAACGTCCCCGGTTTCTGCGTCGATCGTGCCGGGCCGCCACAACATGCCGAGCAGGTTCGATTCGCTGCGCTCAACGGTTTTGCACTTACCTCCGTCGAGATAGAGCACGCCGTCTTTCGCTTGTAGTTCGTAGCTCTGGTAGTGATCGAAGGTCTTCTTGCGCGGGCTGTAGAACGGGATGCGTTGTTGCCAGGCGACCTCGCCGGTCTTGAGGTCCATGGCGAGAAGCTCTTCGAAGCCACGGATGATGTAGACGCGGTCGCCGTCGAAGCAGACGTCTTTGCCATCGAAGTCTTTGCCGGTGATCTTGAGCGACCAGACGGGCTTGGCGTCGGGGTGGACGGGGTCGGGGCTGAATCGGCTGGCGGCGGGTCGGCTGACGCGGTGTCGCGAGTCGGTGGGGAAGGTCATAGTGTCGCCCGGGAGGGTGTAAATCGCATCATACCAACGCGTCGACCGCGTTCGTTTAATGGTAAAGTTTTGGCGATCCCGAAGGAGGCTTGGGACTAAAGAGATCGCGATGAAACGAAACGAATCGACCTACGACGCGTTTAACTTGTGCTCCGACATGCTCGATGCGGCGGAGGTGGTGCGCGGCTTTGACCCAGCGGTGGCCGAGCCGATCGCCCTTGCGGTGAAGCAGACGGGCAAGCTGCTCTTGACCGGCGAGGGGTCGAGCCGGCTGTTCCCCGCCAAGCACGCGATCAAGCTCGCCCGGCAGCGCGGCTACAACCTTCAGCTCCATACCGAGGCAGGCTGCCAGGCGCAGACGTACGACCTGATCGATTGGGCGGTGCTCGCCGCGAGTAACTCCGGCCGCACGGCCGAGGTCGTGAAGCTCTTCAAACAGCTCGAAGCCGCGGGACACGACAAGCGCTTCAGCGTCGCCGCCTTCGCCGACTCGATCTTGCAGCAGTCGGCCAACCGCGGCGTCGTGCTCGGCTGCGGCGAAGAGGGCGCCGTCGCCGCGACCAAGAGCGTCATCGAGCAGGCGCTCGTCGTCCAGTCGGTGGTCGAGGCCGCGGTCGGAGACGAACGTTTAGCGGCTCGGCTTGGCGAGCTTTCATCCGCGATGCACGCCGCGATGACGCTGGACGTCCCCGCCGAGATCACGCAGACGCTCGTCGACAGCCCGGTGATTTACTGGGCCGGTGCCAACGACGGCGTGGCCGAGGAACTCACGCTCAAGACCAACGAGATCACCCGCAAACCCAGCGACTTTCTCGAAGGCACTTACGCCGCCCACGGCATCGAAGAAGTCATGAACGCCGGCGACGTCGTGATCTGGATCGATCCGATCGAAGACCAGCAAGCCAAGTTCGACGAGGTGCTGGTCCAGGGCGTCGGCGTGAAGATCGTCGCGATCAGTCCGCGCGACACGCGCTTCCCTACGATCCAGATCGACGACTGCGGCGCGTACACCGGCTACGTGTCCATGGCCGCGGGCTGGAACCTGCTCGTCGAGGCGGGGCTCGCGCTCGGCGTCGATCTCGACAAACCCGTCCGCGCCCGCAAGGTCGGCAACGCGTTTACGGGCTGACGCGTAGCGGGCCACGCGACGCCTTCCGTTCAAATACTTGCCATTCAAGGCAATGGGACGCTTCGCGTCACACGCTACACCGTCTATGATGAAGTCGTTGTTTATTGAAAGGCCATCCCTTGATACGCACGCTCTTCGTTTTTCTACTGCTCATCATTCCCGCTGCCGCCCACGCCGGCGAGGCGCTGCCGCAGCTGCAGGGTACCTGGGTCGCCGAGACCGTCAACGGCAAAGCCCCCAAGCCGCCGGCCAAGCTCGTCATGAACTTCATCGACGACAGCCGACTCGCCAGCGAAGTCACCAACGCCAGCGGCAAGACCACCAAGGTCGAGATCAAATACGCCGCCACACCCGACGGCACGATCGTCATGTATCCCGACCCCGACGACAACCCCGACGGCGAAAAGGGCACGTGGCAAGTCAAAGACGGCAAGCTCCACATCGCCTCGTCCGACGACTCGACGATGGTGCTGGTGCGCAAGTGAGTCGCGGTTGATACCACGGCTTCACACGGGGGCACGCGGATCAATACAAACTCAGCGCATCAGACGCATCCCACAAGGTATCAGGCGTCGATGAATGGGTAGCCGCCGGGCCACGCGCGGGCGGAAAAGCCTTGTTCAATGTCTGCATTCGATCGGTATGCATCCGTGTGCATCTGTGTTTTCAAGTTGCCTTGAACGACACATCACTTCTCGAACCGCTCCCAGAGTTCTTCCTGGAGCTTGTCGAAGTACTCGAACTGTTGCAGCAGTTGCCGGCGAAGCGACTCGAGTTTGATCGGGTCGT
The DNA here is from genome assembly GCA_049605275.1 of Phycisphaeraceae bacterium. Classification (GTDB taxonomy): domain Bacteria; phylum Planctomycetota; class Phycisphaerae; order Phycisphaerales; family Phycisphaeraceae; genus JAHQVV01. Next base: position 391 of record JBMYUK010000176.1, on the reverse strand, counting down.
CCTCGCCCTGTTCGGTGGCGCTTTGCAGGGCCGCGGCGGCGGACTCAAGGTCCTCGGCGGCCTTGGCGTAGGTCCGCGCGGTCGCGTAGAGGTCGAG
>JBMYUK010000176.1:0-284 GCA_049605275.1 Phycisphaeraceae bacterium | reverse complement strand
TTGTTCAGGTCTTTTTCGTCGGGCGGCCAGATGATGCGCGACGGATTGGCGCGCAGGTCGTCGACGAGGCCTTCGAGTTCGTCGATGCTGCGTCGGCCCGACTCGATGAGGCGGTCGATGTCCGGGCGGTTGTCCGCGATGAGCGAGCGGGTCTGCCGGGCCGTGTCCGTGACCTCGGCCATGAGTTGGTCGATGCCCTCGATGGATGCCTCGGCCTTGGTGACAAAGGCGTTGATCTGATCGATGGACTCGGGCAGCTGTGTATCGAGGCTGCTGGTGAGCGT
>JBMYUK010000175.1:0-6167 GCA_049605275.1 Phycisphaeraceae bacterium | reverse complement strand
AAGCTCATCGACTTCGGCCAAAGTTGTAAGAACGGCACGGTCAAGGAGCGGATCCAAGGCACGCCCGACTACATCGCCCCCGAGCAGGTGCAGCGACGCCCGATCACGCTGCAAACGGATGTCTTCAACCTCGGCGCGACGATGTATTGGATGCTGACGGACAAGCGCGTCCCGACGATGCTGCCGCGCAAAGATCAGTCCGACACGGTGCAACTGCGGACCGACGAGGGCGATCGCAAAAAGCTGGTTCCGCCGATCGAGTTGCGTCCGGATTGTCCGCCGGCGCTGTCGAATCTGGTGCTCGAGTGCGTCGCGAAGAACCCGGTCGACCGCCCGCCGCACATGCAGGCCGTGATGGACCGCGTCGAGATCGCCGCGAACCAGGCCAACCGCGCGAAGCTCGACGCGCACAAGGCCCGGACCAACGGTTCGCCTAAAGGTGCGTCCGCCGATTCGTCCACGCCGCAGCCCGACGCCGAAGCGGAGGGCCAGGCGCTCACCAAGTGATGCGCGGACCTTCGCCGACGATCTCGAAAAACGTTGTTATTCATTGATATTACGCGACTTTCTGCGCGATCGGCCCTTGCTGCAAACCGGCGATCAAGGCTATACTTTGCACATGAAGACTAATTACGCGTTGTCGTTTGCTCGTGCCCTGATCGCGGCTGTCGTTTGTTTCCTGCTCGCTCCCCCGGCCGACGCGCAGGGCAAGGCCAAGCTCACCGACGAGCAGATCGACGTCGCGATCCAGCAGATCAAAGACTACTTCTACAACACCCAGGCCGAGGACGGCGGCTGGTACGGCGCGTACCACAACGGCCCGCAGGAACCGCCCGCGAAAAACAACTGGGGCCCGACGGCCATGGGCGCCCTCGCGCTCATCGTCTCCGGCGAATCCCCGCAGAACCCGAAGATCGCCAAGTCGCTCGACCTGCTGTCCAAAGTCGAGATCACCGGCGTCTATGCCCTGTCGATGCGGGCCCACGTCTGGTCCTACCTGCCGCAGGATATCTACGGCAAGTTCATGGAGAAAGACACCGACGCCATGTACAATTCGTGGTACGGCTGGGCACGCTTTAACTACCCCGTCGCCAAGTACGGCGAATCCTTCAATGATCAATTCGCCAACCGGGGCAGCCAAGGCAGCAACGGCGGACGCATCGACAACTCGACGACGCAGTACGGCATCCTCGCCCTATGGCAGGCGGCCAAGCGCGGCGCCAACATCCCCGAACGCTTCTGGCAACTGGCGGTGAACAACTTCCTCGAGCAGCAGGGCCCCGACGGCGGCTGGTCGTACAACAACGCGAAGAACACCACCCAGTCGATGACCCTCGCCGGGCTCACCGTCATGTACGTCGCTCAGCAGGAACTCTTCCGAGACCAGAACAAGCCCAACGGCCAGGTCTCCGAATCTATCAACAAAGCGCTCGACTTTCTCAATAAGAACTTTTCCATTAAGGCCGGCGTCCACGGCGGGGTCAGCTACATGTGGTACGGCTACGAACGCGTCGGACTCGCCTCGGGCATCAAGTACTTCGGCGGAAAAGACTGGTTCCAGGAAATCGCGAAACAGATCGTCGCCAAGAAAGGCAACTACGGCAACTCGCCGCACACCGCCGCCTTCGACCTCATGTTCCTCGCACGCGGCCGAGTCCCCGTTTGGATCAACAAGCTCCAGATGCCCGGCGTCGAGTGGAACAACCGACCCAACGACGTCTACTTCCTCAACAAATACATCTCCGAGTACCGCGAACACGAAGTCAACTGGCAGGTCGTCGGCGTCGACTCGGACCCCAAAGAGTGGATCAGCGCCCCGCTCATGTGGATCAGCTCCGACGGTGCTATCGACTGGACCGACCAGCAAGTCGCCAAGCTCCGCGAGTACCTCGACCTCGGCGGCACGATCATCGCCAACCCCGAGCAGCGCTCCTCCAGCTTCGCCGCCAGCATCAAGGCCCTGGCCGAGAAGCTCTACCCCGATCTCAAGTTCCAAGCCATGCCCGCCGACCACCCCATGGCCAATCTGCTCGAAGGCGACCCCCGCGGCACCCGCAAGCCCAAGATCGAGATCCTCAGCAACGGCGCACGCGTCCTCATGATCCTGCCGCAGGACGACTGGGGCATGACCTTTCAATCCGACCGCAAGCCCGACCCCGACAAGACCATGGCCTGGCGGTACATCACGAACATCTACGGCGTCGCCACCGACCGCGGCGAACTCACGCCCCGGCTCGACAGCCCCTGGGTCCCCAAGAGCGGCAAGTCGGCCACCGCGACCCTTAAGATTGTCACCCCCGACTGGGAGAACGCCAAAGGCAAGGTCTACGAGCACGACGTCTACAAGATCATGCGCAACTACATGCTCAACGAGACCGGCCGAGCCCTCGACGTCCAGCGCCTCCCGCTGAGCGAACTGGCCGGCGCGAACGCGACGCTGTTGCACCTCACCGGCGTCGAAGCCGTCGAGATCACCCCCGCCGAGCGCGACGCGATCCGGGCCTTCGTCGAAGCCGGCGGCACGGTCCTCATCGAAAACCTCGGCGGCCGAGGCGACTTCGCCAACTCCGTCCGCGAGCAACTGTCCACGCTCTTCCCCGGCACCGAGGAACGCGTCAGCACCCGAAGCGACATCATCACCGGCCGAAACCTCCCCGAAGGCTCGAAGAGCAACCGCCGCGTCACCTTCCGCCGACTCGTCATCCAGGAAGGCAACCCCGACGCACGGCTGCTCCTCCGCGGCTGGACCAAGGACGACCGCTACCCCGTCCTGCTCTCGTACGAAGACCTGTCGCTCGGCATGCTCGGCGTGAAACAGTACGGCATCAACGGCTACAGCGTCGAGTCCTCTCGCGACCTCATGGTCAACATCCTCCTCGACGCAGAGAAGGCCAAAGCCGGCCAGTAAGCGCCGCATCCGCCCCGACTATCGAAACGCATGAAGGTCAGCACTCCAGACGCTCTAACTCAATCGCGCGGCGCGTTGGGCGAGGTAACGGCGCAGCGGCTCGATGAGCGGTCGGTCGGTCGTGACGAGGGTGTGGTCGATGCCGCGGGCAGCGAGCGAGCGTCGGACCTTTTCGAGGTGGTCGCGGACGAGTTGCTGGTAGGACGACGCGATCGCGTGGGGGCGGGTGTTGATCGCCCGTCCGGCGGGTCCGAGTTCGGGGTCGATCAGTCGTAGGCCGCGGGTCTCGGCGGGCAGCGCGCGCTCGTCGGGCGCGAGCACTTGAAAGACAAGGACCTCGTGGCCGGCGAAGCGGAGTCGGTCCAAGGCGTCGAGCATCGGCTCGGGCTCGTCGAGCAGATCACCGACGACGGCTATGGCGGCCTTTCGGCCCGCGAGGGTGTGGGCGAGTTGCGTGAGCGAGGCGGCGAGGTCGGCGACGCCTTCACTCGGCTCGGCGTGCTCGAGGTCCGCGAGCATGCTGCGCAACTGCCGCGGCGAGCCGGTGGGCGGGTGAAGGCAGCGCAACTCGCGATCGAAGACGCCGAGGCCCGCGCGGTCGCCTTGCCTGATCGCGAGGGTCGCGAGCGCGGCGGCGAGTCGTTGGGCGACGGCGTACTTGGTCGGTAGGCTCGCTTGCTTGTTGCCGCGACTGAGCGATGCGAAGTCCATCGACGCCGAGCCGTCGACGCAGACGATCAGGTTGAGGTCGGTTTCGCGTCGGTAGCGTTTGAGGTAGTAGCGATCGGTTCGGCCGAAGAGTTTCCAGTCGATCGTGCGCAGGTCGTCGCCGGGGGTGTAGGGCCGGTAGTCGTGGAACTCGATGCCGCTGCCGCGCAGGGGCGAGGCGTGTCGCCCGGTGTAGAGCCCGTCGACGAGTTGTTTGGCCGCGAAGTAGAGGCCTTGGTAGTCGTCGATCGGATCGCGCTGCGTCATTGCGGCATCATACGTCTGCCGCGCGTTTGCGATGCAGCGACGGGTACACTGCGGCGATGCTCGGGCGAGTCGACAGCGAGTGGCGGGACGGCGACAGCGCGCATCGGTTACCGGGGCTGGCGGTGGCCGCGTCGGCGTGGATCGCGGGGATCGTTGTCGCGGCGCAGTGGCCGAGCATCTGGGTGTGGCTCGGGGCGACGGCGGCGTTGCTCGGTTTGTCGGTGGTGTGCTGGTCGCGGCGGTCGGATCGCGCGGCGGGGGTGTTGGCGCTCGCCGCGCTCTCGGCGGTGTCGGGGTCGTGGTTGGTGGTGCAGCGCGACTTTGTCGCCGCGGATCACGTCTCGCGTTACATCGGCGACGAGCCGGCGTTGGTGCAGCTGCGCGGGACGGTGGCGAACGAGCCGCGCGAGGTCAAGACGGACAAAGGGCCGTTCGGTCGGTTTAACTATCAGCCGCCGGGCACGCTGTTCGAGTACACGGTGTCGTCGATCGACGCGGGCGAGGGGCACGTCGCGGCGTCCGGCCGGCTGATCGTCCGGCTCAAGCAGCACGACCACCGCCCGGCGGTCGGCCAACCGATCGAGGTCACCGGCTGGATGAGCGCGGTCGGCTCGACACAGAACCCCGGCGAGTTCGACTACCGCGCGTATCTGAACGAGCAGGGCATCAGCGGACGGATCACGCTCATGCGACGGGGCAACTGGCGCGCACTCGGCCCGCCGCCTCGGTGGACGATGGCGGGCGTGCGTCGGTCGATCGGCGACGCCGCGGCAGCATCGTTGCGCCTCGGGATGCCGCGCGACGCCGAGCAACTCGCGCTGTTGGATGCGCTCTTGCTGGGGCGGCGGTCGGGCGGGATGGCGGACCTGAGCGAGTCGTTCCGCGCGGTCGGGCTGAGCCACGTGCTGTCGATCAGCGGGGCGCACCTGGGGATTTTGCTGTTCCTGGTCTGGGCGATCGGGCGGTTGTTGATCGGCCGGCCGGGGGCGGTGTCGGTGTTGGTGATCGCGGTGTTGGTGCTGTTTTTACTGGCGGTACCGTGGCGGACGCCGATCGTCCGGGCGGCGATCATGGCCGGGGTGTTCTGCGTGGGGTACGGCCTTGGCCGACGGTTGACGGGGTTGGAGTTGTTGTCCGCGGCGGCGCTGATCGTGTTGATCTGGAAGCCGGGCGATGTGTTCTCCGCCGGGTTTCAGTTGAGCTTCGGCGTGGTTGGCGCGATTCTGCTATTTGCCAAGCCGGTGTCTCAGCAAATGATGAAGCGGCCTGACGCGGCGGTCGTGCATCCGTCGGCGTGGGACTTGGGTGTGCGGTATCTGGTGGACGTGTTTGCGGTGAGCGTGGTGGCGTTTTTGGTGGCGCTGCCGGTGGTGATGTATCACTTTCAGTTGGTGAGTCCGTTGGCGGTGTTGTTATCGATCGCGGCGCTGCCGGTGCTGACGCTGGTGCTGGGCGTGGGGTACTTGAAGATTTTGGCGGGGCTTTGCTCGCCGGCGGTGGGCTCGGTGTTGACGGTGCCGTTGGCCTGGTCGGGCGGGTCGCTGACGGGTTTGGTGAAAGAGGTCGGGCGTCTGCCGATGTCGAGTGTCGGGTTGTGGACGGCGCCTTCGCTGGTTTGGACGGTAGGTTGTTTGGCGCTCGTGATCGCGTTGTTGTCGGGGCTGTTTGCGGGTCGGCGGGTTGCGTTAGTGGGGTGCGTCGTACTGGTGTCGGGGTGGGGTTGGTTCGAGCAGCGGCCGAGGTCGGCGATGGACCGGTCGGATCGGCCGGCGCTGGTCTTGAATATGTTGGCGGTGGGGGACGGGTCGTGTTTTTTACTCCGCAGCGGCGACGAAGTGTTGATGTTCGATTGCGGGTCGCAGGGGTACTGGCAGATCGGCGAGCGGAGCGTGGTGCCGGCGCTCGAGTCGATGTCGGTTCGGCGGATCGATCGGCTGATGCTGTCGCACGCGGACTTGGATCACTTCGTGGGGGTGTTGGATGTGGTCGACGCGGTGTCGGTGGGGGAGGTGTTAGTGTCGCCGGACGTGATGCGCGAGGCGGCTGCGTATCCGGATCGGGCGGCGGGTTTTCTGGTGGCGTCGCTGCGGGATCGGGGCTACGAGCCGGTGGTGGTCGAGGCGGGTTGGCGGATGGCGTTTGGCGAGGTGGCGTTGGAGTTGCTTTGGCCGGTGCCGGGGTACGAGCCGGAGCGTAATAACGACGGCTCGCTGGTGCTGTCGGTGCGCGTCGCGGGCCGGCGGGTGCTGTTGAACGGCGACATCCAGAACGATGCGATCGGCAT
>JBMYUK010000174.1:0-6189 GCA_049605275.1 Phycisphaeraceae bacterium | reverse complement strand
CGGGCCGAGGGTAGACGAGGCCCCGCTGCCGGTCGGTTGGCCGGAGCTCACGCCGGTCGGCGAGATCGAGGTCAAGCAGTACCCCGACTACCGCGCCGCGGTGATCGACGAGCGGACCGACGGCAGCCAGAGCGGGATGTTTCGGCCGCTCTTTAATCACATCCAACGCGAAGACATCGCGATGACCGCGCCCGTCGAAATGACCTACGCCGGCGATCGGCAGACGTCGATGGCGTTTCTCTACCGCGATCCCGAGATGGGCAGCCTCGGCAGCGACGCCGAGGACAACCGCGTGCAAGTGCGCGACATCCCCACGCAGACCGCGGTGAGCATCGGCGTGCGTGGCCGTTACACAAGCGAGCGCTACAACAAAGCGCTCGCCGAACTCAACGCCTGGCTCGACGACAACCAAGCGGAATGGCGGGCCGACGGCGAGCCGCGTTTCCTTGGGTATAACAGCCCGTTCGTGCCGTGGTTCATGCGCTACGGCGAGGTGCAGGTTCCTGTCGTCGAAGCCACCGACGATCGTGCCGAGCCATCGTCAGATTGATGTCGGACGCCGAACCGACACACGCGTCATCTGCTATGACCAAAAGCGCTTACAGCGTCCGAGACCAGTCGATCAGAGTGTCCCGGTCGGTATCGTAAAGCGGCGCGATCGCGGAGTCGTCTGCCATGCCCTGCGGCACGACGCGCCAGCCCTCGGTTCGCTCGAACAGTGCGTCCGCGCCCGGGTTGTATAGCGTCACCGACTCGTGCAGGGGTGCGAGCGAGACATCGAGATCGTCCAAACGCCAGGCGGACAACGCCCAGTGTCCGATCCGCCGATGCGCGATCGGTTCGATGCGCGAGCTCGGACTCGCGAGCATGTCGCTCATCGCGATCAACTCGCCACGCAACGCGCGCTGATTCGCCGAGTCCGCGGGCAAGCGCGTCATCGCCCATGCTGCCGCGGCGTCGCCCGCTTGTAACGCTTGGATGTACTGCGTCGCGACGCGGTGCGCATGGTCGGCGGTCGCCTCGTCGTTGTGGTAGACAAGCGGATCGAGTTGGTCGCGTTGAGAGGCGTGGGCGGGGATGCCGATCGATGCGACCGCGGTGGCCGCAACGACCCAGGCGTGCAGGGCGGCGCGGTGTCGGCTGCGTCGGTAAGGTTCGTTTTTCGGTGGTTTCATCGCTTGGTTCCGATTAGGGGTGTGCGGATCGACACTCACACAACAACCGCCGGGCCGGGGTGATTCCGCCCTGACAGTGGCTCAGCCGGGATTCGTTCGGGCTTCGGCCTGCCAACCGCCGCGAACCACTGACAACGCGACAGGCCGCATCGGTGATATCGGATGCGAAGCGCAAGCGTCGAATGCGCGACCAGTCGCTGCCCAGTCGGGACTCAGTCGGGGCTCAGTCGGGGCGTCGCGCGTCGTCGCCGATGTGGACTTCGCCCCGCATCGCGGCAAGCTCGACCTGTTTCTGTCGCTGTTCGAATCGCGCGCGTTGGTCGGCGTCGAGTTGATCGATGCATCGCGGGCAGCTGACGCCCTTGCGATAGTGTTCGCTCTGCATGTCATCGTCGCTGATGGGCATGCGGCAGGCGTAGCACAGCGTGTACGGGCCGGGCACCAGGCCGTGGCCGACGGAGACGCGCCCGTCGAAGACGAAGCACTCGCCCCGCCACTTCGACTGATGTGCGGGCACGTCTTCGAGATATCGGAGGATGCCGCCTTCGAGGTGATAGACCTCGTCGAAGCCGAGCTGTTTGACGAAGGCGGTCGCCTTTTCGCAGCGGATGCCACCGGTACAGAACATGGCGACTTTTTTCGTTTTGTCTCGATCGAGTGCACGCTCCGCGAAGCCGGGGAACTCGCGGAAGCTGGCGGTCTTTGGATCGATCGCGCCCTCGAAGGTACCGAGCTCGACCTCGTAGTCGTTGCGCGTATCGATCAGCGTGACATCCGGGTCGGCGATGAGTTCGTTCCAATCCTCGGGCTTGATGTAGGTGCCAACCGACGACACGGGGTCGATGCCATCCACCCCCATCGTGACGATCTCTTTTTTGAAGCGCACCTTCGTCCGCTGAAAGGGCATCGCGTCGCAGAGCGATTCTTTGTGCGTCAGCTCGGCCAAGCCGGGCTTCTCACGCAGCCAAGCGAGGACCGCGTCGACCCCCTGCCGGGCACCGGCGATCGTCCCGTTGACCCCCTCGTCGGCCAAGAGAATCGTTCCCCGCACGCCGCTGCCGCGCATCCGCTCGAGCAGCGGCTCGCGCAACGCAGCGGCGTCCGCTAAGCGTGCGAATCGATAGAGCGCAGCGAGGACGATGACATCAGACATGCAACGATTTTATCGCGGTGTTGCCTCCCGCGCGAGGCATAAAAAAAAACACGACCTCTCGGCCGTGTTGGATTCCCCCATCGTATTCTCCTGCGTATTCTCCGACCGGCTCTCCAACCGGCATCCTCCTGATTTCTCCTCCAGGTTCTCTCCAACCTATTTCTCCAACCCGTTTCTCCAACCCGTTTTCTCCAGCCTGCTATCTCCCGCCGGTTCTCCATCCGGCGTTCTCCTCCTTTTTCTCCTCTATCTTCTCGCTCCGGTTTCTCCAACCGTTCTTTTTCTCGCTCGGGTTTGAATTACGCTCGCCGTCGTCGCCGCGCGGCAAGCCCAGCGACGCCGAGGCCGAAGAGCACGGCCGATCCGGGCTCGGGGATGGTCAGTTGTGCGTCGAAGCCCGTGACGCCGGCCCCGGTGTGGCTGATGTTGGCGATGATGGTCGCGGAGTAAGGGTCGGTCAGGGGCAGCAGGCTGGAGTCGGTATCCGAGAAGGAGCCGCCGCTGAATGACGGGGTCGATGCCGCGAGCACACCCTCGCCAAACGGCGCGTCGGTGTCGTCCACGTAGGCGGCGAAGTCGATGCTGCCGTTGGTCGTGCCACCGACTTCGAGCAACGCGAACCCGGTCGGCACTGGACCGGTAAGCCCGGTCGAGGTGAGCTTCACCGAGAGGTCACCCGCCGAGGTGCTGGTGGCGTTTACGCTGGTGAGTTGCATGATCGGCAAGTCGAGCGACCCCACAAAGGGGTTAGACAGGCCGACTGTGAAGCTGAGATCGAAGGCACCGATGGACTCATCGACCATGATGACACCGGGTCGGGCGTCCATGTCGTCGACGTCGCCGTCGTTGATGACCAGGGTCGTGATGCCGTCGCTGAGTTCGACCGCCGAGAACGGAAGCGCCGAGGCATCGGTTCCGGTCAGGCCGAGGGCGAGCAGCATCGCAGCGGTGCTGAACAGTTTTAAAGGGGTTTCAGTTCTCATCTCTACGCTCTCCAGGTACGTCTTAAGTCACTAACCGTTCGATGCAATAACCGAATCAGCTAACGATACGGATCATAACCAAGTGCGTAGCGAATCAAGGTTGTAAGTAGACTTTTTCCGTTATTTTATAAGGAATAACGCAGTGTATGTACCCCTAAAGAGTTGCTAGCGCAAGGGTTTGATAAGCGATGTTGGTAGAAGCCTCCCCCAATTTGGTTAGGCATGTGGATAAGTCGAAAGATTTTGTGAACGATGGATGCGTCGCGCCCTTGCGTTGGCCGTATTGGATCGGCGTGGCATGCGATCGCTGGCTTTCTCCGCGCTGCGGAACGCCGGTGTGGTAGAGTCGTATGAAGATCGGCCCTCGCGCCGGCCGAACTGTCCAATCGTCGCAAGGACCAAGCCATGAACCTCGATAGCGCCCGTAGACCTTTGCGACAGCCGCTTCGCCTGGCTTTGGCTTTGATCGCGTCGTTGCCGGTCGCGCTAACTCTCGCGGGCCCGTCCTCGATGCCGGTCCAAGCCGAGGATGCGGCGCAGTCGGTTGCGGGGGCTGACTCACCCGTGGCGCGCGAAGAGGCGGCCGAACAGCCCGAGCATCGCGCCGACCATCGGGCGTTTCGCCGCCGGGCCACGCTGTCCAAGCTGCGCGACGCCTTCGCGGTCAAGCTGGAACCGGCCGAGGGCGACGCGTTGATCGACTTGCTGCCCGCTGGCTCGGTCGCGGTGCCGATCGTCAACCCCGGCTTCGACTACACCTACGCGAACGGCAAGCCTGCGCCGAAAGAATCGCTTGTCTTCAAGGTGAAGGCTCAACAAACCGTTCGTATCAAACGCGGCGGCGAGCACCGCGAGACCTGCGACCCGATCGAGGGGTGGTCCGCGCGCGGCTGCGCCGGACTCGAAACAACCGAGTCGACCCAAACCCTGGCCGACGGCAGCACGGGCTACGCGCTCGCCCACGGCTCGCCGCACTCTCTTAAACAGACCCTGCCCGAAGCGCTCGAGCCGAACACGCGGTACGCGCTTCTCGTCGAGGTCTTCAAGTATCTGAACTACGAAGCGCCCAAGGCGGAAGACCTGATCGTCGCGCTGCTCGACGGCGAGGGCCAACCGATCGACGCGGTCGCCGCGGATTACGACGTGATCGTGCCGAACAATGACGCGGGCTTCGCCGTGGCGCTCATCACGCTGACCACCTCGGCCGACCAGGCGCCGGGCGATCTTGTCGTCGAACTGGGCATCGACGTCCGCGGCAAGACGCGGGTCAACTACGACAACGTCCGACTCTGGCGACTGCCCGCCGAGCGATGATGCCGAAAAATGAGTCTGTGAACGCGGTCACGCTTTGATCGCATAAATCGAGCGGTTCATGCTTTTGGGGTTATAGACTTTGATCTCGCGGATCTCAAAGCCCGCGTCTCGCAGCATCTCTTCGTTCTGCGCTTGGGTATAAAGCGTGACCACCGGTGCCTTGCCGAGCATCGTCAAAATCTTGATGAGCAAGCGAAAGTGCGGACCGATGTCTTCTTTGCAAGGGATTTCCAAAACCAGGGTGCCGCCGGGCCGGAGCAATTTTGCGAAGCGGTCGAGCGTCTCGCGCTGATTATCAACCAGATGCAGCAGGCTATACGCGGTGACGGCGTCGAACGAGCCGAGAGCAAACTGCGGATCATCGGCGGTGGTCGAGACGAATCGCGCGTTCTCGACTCCGGACGCTTCGCGCCGACGCTCGGCCAACGCGATCAGCTTCGGCGACAGATCGATCCCGACGATGCGACGGACGTGCGAGGCGAGGTCGATCGTGATCTGCCCGCCCGCGCAGCCCGCGTCCAACACGATCGCTTGTGAACCGATCCATCGCGACGCTCGCTCGATCCGCGCGGCGTAATTCGGGCCCTTCACCGTTTTACGGTCGTACTTCGCCGCGATCTTGTCCCAAAAGTCTTTCGATGTCACCGCGACGGTCCCGCGAGTATGGATGAGCACGCATCATGAACCGTCTCGAACAAAAAGACAAACCCCGCGGTACGATTGGACGGGTAACAGCCCAAACGAGACGTTCGATAAACCTCGGCAGAACCCGCGCAGCTGGCCCCGAGCGGGCAAACCGCGGGCTTGAGTGGGGTTTATCGAAAGCCTAAACATGCGTTATCTGACGCGAGAGCCCCTGCCATGACACTTTGCCAGACCCGGCGTATCTTCTTTTCAGGATTGCTCTTTATCATCGCGGCGTGTTCGGACCGCTCGTTCGCCGACGACTGGCCCGGGTTTCAGGGGGCCGATCGCGACGGCGTCGTGCATGACACAGCGGTTCTGACGGATTGGCCCGAGGGTGGCCCGGCGGAGCGTTGGGCTCGGGATATCGGGCCGGGCTTCGGCGGCGCGGCGATCAAAGACGGGCGGGTGTATCTCCTGGATCGCGACGGCATCGCGGGCGACGTCTTGCGCGTTTTCGATCTCGAAACCGGTCGATCGCTATGGTCCGCGGGGTACGACGCGCCGGGGCGCATCTCGTACCACGGCTCGCGCTCGACGCCGATGGTCACCGACACCCACGCCTACACCGTCGGGTCCTTCGGCCAGGTCACCGCCTTCGACCTTGAGCGGCAGTGCGTCGCCTGGCAGCATCACATGGACGACTTCGGTGCCGATCCGCCGAAGTGGGCGTGGAGCCAGTCGCCGCTCATCGTCCAAGGCAGCGTGGTCGTCGCGCCCATGGCCAGCGAAGCCGGGCTCGTCGCGCTCGATCCCGAGACCGGCAACGTGCGCTGGCGATCGCCCGACATCGGTCGCGGCGCGGGGTCGTGCGCCGCCTCGCGGCGATGCGCTTCCTCGCCCATATCCTCGATCACGGTCTCGACGACGGCGGCGTCGA
>JBMYUK010000173.1:0-6194 GCA_049605275.1 Phycisphaeraceae bacterium | reverse complement strand
CGGTCCGCATCATCGATCCCCGCATGAACCGGGGCGATCCCGCAGGCCAACACGCCCGCGGCACAAACTCGTTTCGCATCAAACATCTCGGTCTCCCTCGGCCCTCGGCCGACTCTAAATCCATCGCCCCGCGAGCCATCGACCCGTCGGGTGGTGTCTGAGCGAGTCGCATCGTTACGACAGACGGTGGACTCGGCACGCGCAACGCGGCGTGCGATACTCTCGGCTGCCGGGGTTCTGAGTAGACTGTGCGTGCTTGGCTTGCACGGGCCTTAAACCTGGCAATGAGAGTCAATCGCAATAAAGATAGCGACCTTTCGCTACTCTGTCAAGCGCTCCTGAGACATATTCTCAAAAAAATAACCCGCGAGACGTCGAACATGACCTCGAAAAACCGCCACCACGCCCGCCAAAGACGCTTTGCCTGGCTCAAACGGCTCGCCCTGCTCGGCCTCATGGTGTTGGTGCTGATCACCGCCGTCCGGCTGATCTGGGGACAACGGATGCACGCCCGGCTCGACGCCGCGATCAACGACATCCAATCCCGCGGCGAACCGATCCGTTACGCGGACCTCCGAAACGAGCCGCTCACCAACCAAGACAACGGCGCGTGGTACCTCAGCCAGGCCCTTCAGAACTGGCCTAGCGTCCCCGGCCAACCTGGCGTCAACGTCCACGACACCGACTGGTACCTCGAGGGCGAAGACGCCGGCTTCACCGACCCCATCACCGACAACCCCGGCTACCTCGCCTCGTGCGAACCGGTCTTCGACCTCATCCGACAAGGCGTGGCCCAAGACTGCTCGCGCTGGTTCGCCGGGCCGATCCCCTCGGACTTCAACACCTTTCAGAACGTTGCCTTCAATCACCTCGGCGACACCCGTCGGCTGGCCCGACTCATGGACGACGCCGCGCGACGCGCCTTCGAGGCCGACGACCCCGCGCGCTGCTTCGACCTTGTCCGGCTCATCGGCGAGCACGGCGACCAGGTCGGCAGCCAACGCCTCAGCGTCATCGACGTGCTCGTGATGGTCAGCATCCACGCCATGACCTACGACTACGCAAACGAGCATCTCGTCCGGCTCACCGACGAACAGGTCCGCCGACCCGAGACCCGCGCCGCGCTGATCGCAATGCGCGACTGGCTCGCCGACGAGTCCACCGCCCGCGAGCACTATCTCCAATCGCTCATCGCCAACCGCTGGAGCACGCACCAGTACCTCCTCGGCCTCCGCGACGGCAGCATCCCGCCCAACAAGTTCACCGGCTACGGATTCGGCCGACTCATCACCGATACGCCCGGCCTCGCCTTCGCGCTAAGACCCCTGATCGATCACGCACACGCCGAAGCGCTCGAGCTCGAAACCGACAGCATCGGTCTCTTCATAACCACCGACAATCTGTACGACCTGTCAGACGACGGCGGCGAGCCGACCTTCGAAGAGCGCTACGAGGCTCGGCCGTGGCTCTATCCGATGTTCGAGGAGATGTTCTTCTCCGACGCGGTCTATCGCACGTACTACCGCCAGCTCGCGACGCGGCGGATGACCGCGGCCGCGATCGCGATCCGGCTGTATCAGGCCGACCAAGGCACGCGACCGGGATCGTTGAATCAACTCGTGCCCGAGTATCTCGCGAAGGTGCCGATGGACCCGTACGTCGGCGATCGAGCGATCGGCTACCGCCCGCTGGGGGTCGTCCCGAAGACCCAGTACGAGGCCGGCCGGGAGTACAGCCAGCCCGTCTCCGACGAGGTTCGCGCCAAGCTGCCGCGCGACCCGATACCCATGCTCTATTGCGTGGGCATCGACTTCGACGACAACGGCGGCCTCCTCGTCATCGACGAGCGCGACGGCACGCTCTATGACCACCGATGGGGCGATGTCGGCGAGGACCATTGGCTGCTGCTCGTGCCGGAGCTCGAGCCCGCGCAAGAATTGATCGACCTCGACAACAGGGCTTACGAGCTTCAGTTTGACGATGACGCGTGGGCCGATCCGTCAGATCGTGGCGAAGACGAAGTAGAGGAACAACGCGACGCCTGGCAGAACCCCGAAGACCAAGAGCCCCAGCCCGAGCCAGGCGACTAGCAGCCCACCGGCGGTCAATAGCTGTCGCCCGAGCCCGCCGCCGGAGAGCAGGCCCGCGAACCGCACCCCGGTCCACAGGCACAGCCCGCCGACTGACACGGCCATCGCCCACGACCCCCAGAACAGCCAACCCGCGAGCGAGACCAACTCGTCCAGCCCCGCGACGTCCTCCGCGTATTCGTACACGTACCCCGACGCCAGCATCACCACCGCCGGGACGATCAACAAAAGCGCCGGCCCGCACGCGTAGTACGCCAGCGACACCGCCCGACGATCCAACGCATCGCTCGCCCCCGGCCGATGCGCAAAATACGTCTGCACTCCCGTCGCCAGATACAACCACAACCAGAAGAGCGCTCCGAACCCGACGTTGAACCAAACCAGCCTCGGCCCCAAGTCCGCCAGCGCTTCGAGATGGTCGTCGTAGTCGGCGAGCCAGGTCACCTCGTCTTCCCAGAAATCGAGTTCGAGATACAAAGACGCATCGTCCCACACCGCCAGCGACCAGCACGCCGCGACGACCAGCCACACCGACCAAACGACCGCCAGCCGAAACTGAAGCGCATCGCGCCGCTCCGCGGGCCGAGCCAACGCCATGCAGAACAAACGCGGCCGACGACAAGCCCGCCAAGCCGTCGTCACCAGCAACAGCGGCGCGTTCAACTTCTGTCGATAAGCCCACGGAATCGACGACCGCCCGACCGAGTCGTCCCCCAGATCGAACCCGCATTCCGGACACGCCTCCCCCGCGCCGCCGCGCAGGTCGTACATGCACGACGGACAGAACAGGGCCTCGGCGGCGTTGGGTTCGCTCCGATCGGGCATCGCCGGATTCTACCGGCATTCCCTGCTGCGCTTACGCCGCCTTCGGACGCAAGGCCTGGATCGCGGCTTATTGGAGCAGCTTCATCGGCGCGAACTTGTGAAAGACTTGGTACGCGGCGATTTGGTCGGCGAGATTGGGGCTTTCCAGGCGGCGTGGAGAATCGATTTTGGGCCGACGAGTGCGGCTTGATCCAGTAGCGTGATGAGGTGCTCAGCGTTGATGGGCTTGCGCTTGCTCGTATCGAGAAAGCCATCGATCAAGCCTGCGATATCTCGGACGCTGTTTCGGGTGAAAGCGAGGCGCTCGTGCTCCTCGAGCGTCACCTCGTCGCGAGCAGTTGTTACGCGTCTGGCGACGATGCGACGACGAAAAAACCCCGCGGTTGCCCGCGGGGCTTGGGACCAAACGCCATTGGTCTTTCTTGTTCGCAAAACTTAGTAGCGGTAGTGCTCGGGCTTATACGGGCCTTCGACCGGGACGCCGATGTAGTCGGCCTGGGCCTGGCTGAGCTCGGTCAGCTTCACACCAAGCTGGTCGAGGTGCAGACGCGCGACTTTCTCGTCGAGTTTCTTGGGCAGCAGGTACACCTTGTTTTCGTAGGCATCATTGTTCTGCGCCAGTTCGATCTGGGCGATCGTTTGGTTGGTGAACGACGCGGACATGACAAACGAGGGGTGACCCGTCGCGCAGCCGAGGTTGAGCAGGCGACCTTCGGCGAGGATCAGCACGCTGTGCCCGTCGTCGAAGGTCCACATGTCGTACTGCGGCTTGATGTTGGTGCGCTTGGCGATCTTGGCGAGCGGGGCCATCTGGATCTCGTTATCGAAGTGCCCGATGTTGCCGACGATCGCCTTGTCTTTCATCTTGGCCATGTGGTCGGCGGTGATGATGTCGAAGTTGCCGGTGGTGGTGATGAAGATGTCGGCGGTGTCGACGAAGTCTTCGAGCGTCGCGACCTGGAAGCCTTCCATCGCGGCCTGCAGCGCGCAGATCGGGTCGATCTCGGTGACGATGACGCGTGCGCCCTGGCCCTTGAGCGACTGGGCGCAGCCCTTGCCGACGTCGCCGTAGCCGCAGACGACCGCGACCTTGCCGGAGATCATGACGTCGGTGGCGCGGAAGAGCCCGTCGACCAGCGAGTGTCGGCAGCCGTAGAAGTTGTCGAATTTGGACTTGGTCACCGAGTCGTTGACGTTGATGGCGGGGAAGAGGAGCTTGCCTTCCTTCTCGAACTTGACGAGGTTCTTGATGCCGGTGGTCGTTTCTTCCGAGACGCCCTGGCACTTCTCGGCGACCTTGGTCCACCGGCCGGGGTTCTCGGCGAGGTTATGCCGCAGCGTTTCGAGGATCACGCCCCACTCCTCGGGCTCGTTCTCGGCGTCGAACGCGGGGACCTCGCCGGCCTTCTCGAACTCGACGCCCTTGTGGATCAGCAGCGTCGCGTCGCCGCCGTCATCGACGATGAGGTCCGGGCCTTCGCCGTCGCCGAAGTCGAGCGCGGTATCGGTGCACCACCAGTACTCGGGCAGCGTCTCGCCCTTCCACGCGAAGACGGGGACGCCCTTGGGCTCGGCGATCGTGCCGGTCGGACCCGCGACCACGGCGGCCGCGGCGTTGTCCTGCGTCGAGAAAATGTTGCACGAGACCCAGCGGACCTCCGCGCCGAGTTCGACCAGCGTTTCGATCAGCACGGCCGTCTGCACGGTCATGTGCAACGAACCCATGATTTTTTTGCCGGCAAGGGGCTTGGACTGGCCGTACTCCTCGCGGCAAGCCATCAGGCCGGGCATCTCTTGTTCGGCGAGCATGAGTTCCTTTCGGCCTTGCTCGGCGAGGGCTTGGAGGATTTCGATGGTGGCGCCGGGCTTGAGCTTGTACTCGAGGCCATTGGCCGCCTTATCGACGGTGAGGTTCGGGAGGGTGGGTGCGGTTTGGGTCGCGGTCATGGTATGGGTCCTGAAAAGAGTTACAACGGTTTAATCGGTCGGTCCGCGGTTGCGGTTCAAGTTTGCTCGGTGGGTTTGGTCGCAGAGGCCAGTAATAACGCCGGCCCGGTGGCCTCAGCCGAGGGCGGGATCGGTCGCGTGCAGACCTCGGTCAGGCCCGCTTCTTCGAGATACTCGGTCAGCGCGTCGGCCGTAAACCCGCTGTGCAACTGCCCCATCTGCCGGCGAAACGGCTCGCGGTTATGCGCTAAGAGATCGACCACGACCGCCCGCCCGCCCGGACGCAGCACGCGCGACATCTCGCGGATCGCCTCGGCAGGGTCGTCGATGTAGCTCAGCACGATGACGCACAGCGTCGCATCAACCGAGCCATCCTCGATCGGCAAGGCATCGAGCCCGCCCTTGCGAAGATCGACGTTGGTCGCCTGCTCGTTACGCTGCGCCGCCGCGATCAGCATCGCATCCGAATTGTCAATCCCGATGACACGGCGGACAAACGGCGACAACTCGGCCGCCAAAATCCCGCTACCGCAGCCAAGGTCCACCACCGTCCAGTCCGCCGGTAACAGCGCGAGCATCGCGTCGGTGCTGAAGCGGTTGCCGTACAGCTCGTGCCGGATCGACTCCCACTGCTCGGCCGCGTCCGCGAAAAACGCGCCCGCGTCACGCTGCTTGTTCAACACCAGTTGCTGCAGCCGGACGCGATCCTGCTGCAGCGTCGCCCAGTCGGCCGCCTCATCGCGCGTGATGATCCAGAGCTCGCGCTGCCGCGCCTCCAACTCGTCGAGCACGACCTGATACAGATTCGTCGTCCCCTGACGCCGGCTGATCGCCCAGCCCTCGTCCGCCAGTATCTTCAGGTGACGCGAAACGGTCGATTGAGGCAGCTGGATCACGTCGCATAAGTCCGACACCCCCAGCTCGTGCTCAGCCAAAACCGACAGCAGACGAAGCCGCGTCGCGTCGGCCAACGAGTTCATCCAGCGGAGCAGCCGGTCGGGTTGGGTCGCAGAGGTCTGAGGCATATCTATCCGCTTATCCGGATGAATAACTATATCGACTCGAACGCAACAGTCCACCACCCGACCCCGCTTTTTTCTCGTTTTTCACCGAATCGGCCCGCACACACCCCCGC
The DNA here is from genome assembly GCA_049605275.1 of Phycisphaeraceae bacterium. Classification (GTDB taxonomy): domain Bacteria; phylum Planctomycetota; class Phycisphaerae; order Phycisphaerales; family Phycisphaeraceae; genus JAHQVV01. The sequence continues at coordinate 197 of JBMYUK010000173.1, read as the reverse complement.
CCGGCCCCGTAAAGCCCTAGGACAACCCCCTTTATCCCGCTACAATCTGATCCATCGCCCCATCCGCCGCACCCTTGAACCGCTACGCACCAACGATCGCCCGGCTGCTGATCGCCGCGTTCGCCCTCCTCGCCCTCGGCTGCGAGATGGAGCGACGCGTCGTTAAACGCAGCTCCTGGGACCGCATGTTCATGCAA
>JBMYUK010000172.1:0-6204 GCA_049605275.1 Phycisphaeraceae bacterium | reverse complement strand
GTCGGAGGAGGCCGAGTCGCCGCCGCGGCCCAATATCGTCTTCGCGTTCGCCGACGACTGGGGGCGCGAGGCCGGCGCGTATCGCGAGGCCGACCGCCCGACGATCAGCGACGCGGTAGAGACGCCGAACTTCGATATGCTCGCGAGCAACGGCGTGCTGTTCTGGGATGCGCACGTGAGTTCGCCGTCGTGCACGCCTTCGCGGACCGCGGTGTTGACCGGTCGGCACTTCTTCCGCAACGGCAGCGGCGCGCAGCTGCACAGCCCGTGGTCCGGCGACCGCGCGGCCGACCCGGTTAAGACACTCGAGAGCTACCACACGCTCCTTCAAGACGCGGGCTATCACACCGGCGTCACGTACAAGACCCACGTCTCGATGCACCTGTTCATTGGGAGGAAGCACCAGTTCAATCAGGCGGGGCGAAAGGTCAACAACTTTTCGCAGTACGTGATGCAAGCTGAAAATGAAGAGCAAATCGCTGCGCGCAAACAGGAACTCCTCGACGAGGTCCGCGGCAACATGCGCCACTTCCTCGACACGCGCGAGGACGGCCAACCGTTCTGCTGGTACTTCAGCCCGACGAACGTGCACCGCACCTGGACCTGGGAGTCCGCGCAGCGGATGTGGGGCCTAAACCCCGACGATCTCAAAGGCAAACTGCCCGCCTTCATGCCCGACAACGAAGTGATCCGCCAGGACCTCGCGGACTACCTCGGCGAGGTGCAGGCCTTCGACCTGCAACTGGGCGTCATCATCGACGAACTCAAGCAGCGTGGCCTGTACGACAACACGATCATCGTCGTCTCCGGCGACCACGGCGCCCCCGGGTTCCCGCGCGGCAAGACCAACCTCAACAACTACGGCTCGCAGGTGCCCATGGTCGTCCACTGGCCCAACGGCATCGACAAGCCCGGCCGAACGATCGACAATCCGACGTCCACGATCGACCTCGCGCCGACCTTCCTCGAGGCCGCCGGCCTGCCCGTCCACGAACAGATGGACGGCAACTCGCTCCTGCCCATCCTCAAAGACGGCAGGGCGATCGGCTTCACCCCGCTCGGTAACAGCTTCGTCATCACCGGCCGAGAACGCCACAAAGTCGAGGCCCGCGAAGGCCACCTGCCCTACCCCAGCCGAGCGATCCGCACGAAGGACTTTCTCTACATCAAGAACTTCAAGCCCGACCGCTGGCCCCAGTTCGATCCGCCGATGACCCCGGGCCTGGCGACGCACGGCGACTTCGACGGCGGACCGACCAAGGCCTGGTACGCCGAGCATCAGAACGATCCGAAATACAAGACCTACATGGACTTCGCCTTCGGCCTGCGCCCGGCCGAGGAGTTGTACGACCTCAACAACGATGTCGATCAGATGACGAATCTCGCCAACGACCCGGCGTACGCCGCGGTCAAGAAAGAACTCGCCGACAAGCTGATGGACGTCCTCGTCACCGGCGAAGACCCGCGCATCGTCGGCGAGGGCGACGCGTTCGATCGGCCGCCGTATTGGAAGAAGAACCGGTAATAGACTGTTTGAGTTGAAACAAGCCTACGGATTCATACCTTGGGTGCCACGTCTATCGATTTGATTACTTTGAAAGTATTGGCACTTTCATCGTACAACTGATCCAGTAATTTCGTAACTTTTTTTTCAATTCGTTCAGTCGGTGGTTCATTGTTTTCGCCCCATTTTTCTATACTCTTTCGGTTGAGGCTGTTCCAGTCTGGACTGAGAGATTTGGTTCGCTTTCGCATTCCGTATTCTGCTGGAGATTCCATCCAGACCGCCATGCAGCGATCGCGGAATTCAACAGGATTTGTCGCCAACATGCACAGGTTCACGCCGCAAGAGCCGTTGTCCCAGATATTGAATGAGTAATAGAGCCATTGCTCTTGTTTGCCTGCGGCGACACGAGGCATCTCAACCTGCCAGTGATTCGGAATTGCGAAGACTTCTCTGCTCGTAGCTTTGAGTACTTGCCATTGAGGATGAGCGTCGATGACTGATTGCATCGCGTCAACGGCCGGGGATGCTCCAGACGCCGCATTCTCAACGATCAAATCAATCGCCTGCCGATGGTTCTTGTAGATTTCCGTACATAATTCGATGATTTCAGGGTCATCCATAAATCGGCTCCCGATGAGTCTGAGGTAGTGATCGAGGAAGGCACGGACGTCGTCGCCGATCTGTTCTGCGTTTGCTGCCCGGACTTTTGTTAGAACGCGATAAAGTGCGGCGTAGCTGTAAATCGTCCAGTCTTCCTCGCTTGGCTCGTCACCATCTTTAGTAAGGTAGACGAATTGATGGCGCTCATACTTCGATAGCTCGCTGCTTTCGGTGACGATTCTCTGATAGCGTGCAAGTTGGTTGGAGTGCTCGGAGCTACCGATCTTGTTTTCGATGGCTATCACGAAGCTGGGGTCGTCGCAGGTGATGAGTAGATCGATGTTGCGCCATTCGCGTCGGATTTCAATCCCGCGCAGTTCGCCGCCGTCGAGTTTAATTGGGCTGAACAGGCGTTGGTCGATGGGTGTTTGACGCAGGAGGTCCATCAGCACGGCGCGGAGGAACAGGCCGCCGAGGCCATGCGACTCGCCGGGGTCGAGCAGCCAGGCGAGGAAGTTGCTGTGGCGCAGTTCGGCATTGACGACGCCGAGGGCATCAAAGATGTTGAATCGTCCGATGCGCGTCTCAAGACTCAGCAGGTCGTCGTTTTCAGCAACGAAGCGTTCGAGTGCTTGCAGGTCAGTTGTTTCACCGGACATAGCGTCGAGTATAGCTTCAGTTGCTTGGTCTCTTTGCCGCCACCCGCCGCACCGCGGGCAGGACCAGCGACTGCAACTGCGCGATGGTGGCTTGCCAGTCGGCGGCGGATTTCCGGAGGTGCGCTCGGCCGTCGGGGGTGAGGGCGTATCGCTTGCGGGGTCGGCCGCGGTGGGTGGCGGTTTGCGAGTCGATCCAGGACTCGGATTCGAGTCGGTGCAGCAGGGGGTAGAGCGAGCCGGCGGGGAGGGATTGGTTGAGCGTGCGTGCAAGCTCTTGTTGGAGGGCGTAGCCGTGGGCCGGGCCGTCGGCGAGGACGGCGAGGACGAGGAGTTCGACGGAGCTTCGGAAGAGGTCGCGTCGCGTGTCGGGGGCGGTGGCGGGCATGCGGACCAATATATCGATGTTCGATGTATTGGGGTTGCGGTGCGGGCTTGGCGGTATACACTTTGTGCCGCGAATCGCCGTAAACGGCGACGCTAAACCCAACCCCCAACCCCCAACTCCCGGACCCCAACAACATGGCCAACGGCACCATCTCCCAAGTCATCGGCTCGACCTTCGACGCACAGTTTCCCGAAGACGGCCTCCCGGGCATCTACAACGCCCTCGAACTCAACTACAAGGTCGGCGACGACACCGTCCAGCTCTTCGGCGAGGTCCAGCAACACCTCGGCGGCGGACAGGTGCGAGCGGTCGCGCTCGGCTCGACCGACGGCCTGACGCGCGGCGAAACCGTCACCGATACCGGCGCACCCGTCTCCGTCCCCGTTGGTGAGCAAGTGCTCGGCCGCGTCTTCAACCTGCTCGGCCAACCCATCGACGAGAAGGGCGATGTCCAAACCGACAAGCGCATGCCCATCCACCGTAAGCCCCCGGCCTTCGCGCAGCTTTCGCCGAAGACCGAGATCCTCGAGACCGGCATCAAGGTCGTCGACCTGCTCTGCCCGTTCGTCCGCGGCGGCAAGATCGGGCTGTTCGGCGGGGCGGGCGTCGGCAAGACCGTCATCATCCAGGAGATGATCGCTCGAGTCGCGAAGAACTTCGGCGGCTACTCCGTGTTCTGCGGCGTCGGCGAACGCACCCGCGAAGGCAACGACCTCTGGGGCGAGATGGCCGAGTCGGAATACACCGATGCCGAGGGCAAGACGGCGTACGTGCTCGACAAAGTCGCGATGGTGTTCGGTCAGATGAACGAGCCGCCGGGCGCGCGCCTTCGCGTGGCGCTGTCGGGCCTGACCATGGCGGAGAACTTCCGCGACGAGTCGGGTAAGGAGACGCTGATCTTCGTCGACAACGTGTTCCGCTTCACGCAGGCGGGTTCGGAAGTGTCGGCGCTGCTCGGCCGGATGCCTTCGGCGGTCGGTTACCAGCCGACGCTCTCGACCGAGATGGGCGAACTCCAGGAGCGCATCACCTCGACCGAGAAGGGCGCGATTACGTCGGTGCAGGCGATCTACGTCCCCGCGGACGACCTGACCGACCCCGCGCCGGCCACGGCGTTTAGCCACCTCGATGCGTTCGTCGTCCTCGCTCGTGGTATTGCGGAGAAGGGCATCTTCCCCGCGATCGACCCCCTTGCCTCGACCTCGACGATCCTCGACCCCGGCGTCCTCGGCGAGCGGCACTACGCCTGCGCCCGACAGGTGCAGTCTATCCTCCAGCGCTACAAGTCGCTGCAGGACATCATCGCGATCCTCGGCGTCGACGAGCTGGCAGAGGAGGACAAACTGATCGTGAGCCGGGCGCGCAAGATCGAACGCTTCTTGTCCCAGCCGTTCCACGTCGCCGAGGTCTTCACCGGCTTCCCGGGCGTGGACTCGACGCTGGAAGAGACGATCGACTCGTTCGAAAGGCTGTGTGCCGGCGAGGGCGACGACCTGCCCGAGTCCGCGTTCATGTACGTCGGCACGCTCGATGACGCCCGCGCCAAAGCCGAGAAGATGGCCGCCGACGCGTAAGACGCCATCAACCATGGCCCCCACTCCAAGCCGACGGATTCAATCCGTGGGCTTCTTTGTAATCGCACCTCGACCTGCCTGGGTGAGCGATGCGAGGGCACAGGCCGGGCGACGCCACCGCGTGATTCCGATAAGCGGGGGGCGTCGGGCCGGCGATTTTGCCGCGACGGTGCCGGCTTGCGTTGCGTCTTTATCGATATAAACAAATATGAAATAATTATTTACGGCATTTTAGAACATACGAAATATCCATCGTCATTTTTACAAGCCGCTTGCAATCGAGCGATTATGTTCTATAGTACCCACTGATGACTACTTATTAGGCACTAGCCAGTCATTGCTAGTGTCCTATAGGTAGTAGAAGGCGACCTGTGTGATGTTCGCGCAGGCATCGGTTCGACCCGTCATCGGGTGAACGCAAGTTGTAAGAGGTACTGATGATGATTTTGACCCCGACCCGGGCGTTGGCGGCGGGTGCCGCTGCGCTGATCGCTGGCTCGACGCAGGCCGGCGTGGTGTACACGACGATCGACCCCTTCGGCACGGCAACGGTGTCGCACGAACAGATCCTGCAGGACGTCTACGGCGGCGACTTCGAGCCCGTCGGCCGAGACTTTAGCAACGGCGTTTACAACATCGTCCGCATCGACGACGAGAGCGACCAGCGATACGACATCGAGGGCTGGAGCGCCGTCGGCGTCGCCCGGTGGGCCAACGCGTTTCAGATGTTCGGCACGCTCGACCGCGGCCCGATCTTCTTCGTCACCGGCGGGCAGGGCGGCGAGGTCTTCGGCTCCATCGACGATCAGCCCGGAGGCAGCGATATCGCGTTCGCCCGGCTGGGCACGGACACCGTCACCGCCGACGTCTGGACCGATCAGAGCCTGAACCCCGGCGGCCGAGACCACTTTGTCACCTATCGCGTCGAGTTGATCGATCCGCCCGCTATCGAGGACGACGGCTCGGGGCTGATCACGACGACGTATCTGCTCTTCGGCGAGGACACGCCCGAGGGGGCGCAGTTCGAAGACTTCGACTTCACCGACATCGTCGTCGAGCTGACGGTGACCGCGGTGCCCGAGCCGGCGACGCTGACGCTCCTGGGCCTGGGCGGGCTGATGATGGGTGCTCGCCGCCGCCGTGCCGGCCGCTGAGCCCGACGGTCGGCCGATAAATCGCATCGATGAAAGAACCTCGCCCGATCGGCGGGGTTCTTTTTTTCGTGTCCAAAGCCCGTTATTGAGCCTTCAGCGTCGATCAGGCGCTCACGACGCTCACAAAAAAAACAGAGTCGAATTCAACATAAAGGTTGACGCGCGGCCAATCGTGTGTATATTACCCTTTATAAGTACATACTTGAGGCTACCATTTTGCGGTAATGACTTAAGTGGTATGTTCGGCGACGTTCGTCGGATTTCCGAGGCACTCAACCAGGCTCGTCCTGGAGGATAAAAAGATGATCTGCTCGAAACAACTTTT
>JBMYUK010000171.1:0-6225 GCA_049605275.1 Phycisphaeraceae bacterium | reverse complement strand
GCGGCGCGCTGGGCGGGTATTACGGGGCGCGACTGATGCACGGCGGGGCCGAGGTGCATTTCCTCTGCCATTCGGACGCGGAGCACGTTGCGCGACACGGCTGGTTGGTCGAGTCGACGCAGCACGGCGAACTCAAGCTGCCGCGCGTCCGGGCCTACGCGGACGTCGGTGAGATGCCGCGGTGCGACGTGGTCGTGATCGGGCTGAAGACGACGAGCAACGCGCTGCTCGGCGATTTGCTGCCGAGGGTGGTGAAGGATGACGGCTGCGTGCTGACGCTGCAGAACGGGCTCGGGCCGGAGGACGCGGCGGCGGCGGTGGTGGGTGCGGAGCGGGTGCTGGGCGGGCTGTGTTTTTTGTGCTCGAACAAGGTCGGGCCGGGGCATATTCGGCAGGATCGATTCGATCACGTCAAGCTCGGCGAGCACGGGCATCGCGGGGTGACGGATCGGGTGGAGCGGATTGCGCAGGACTTCGAGGCCGGGGGCGTGCAGGTGCAGCGGGTGGCGGACCTGAACGCGGCGCGGTGGGAGAAGCTGGTCTGGAACATGCCGTACAACGGGCTTGCGGCGCTGCACGGCGAGGACTGCTCGGCGTTGATGCGCGATCGCGAGCCGGCGGTGCGGGCGATCATGGTGGAGGTCGTCGCGGGGGCAGATGCGGCGGCGGGCCACGCGATCCCTGAGTCGTTTGTGGACGCGATGCTGGGCAATACACGGAAGATGAACGCGTACAAGCCGAGCATGATGATCGATCGGGAGTTGGGTCGGCCGATGGAACTCGAGGCGATCTACGGCGAGCCGCTGCGTCGCGCGGCAGCGGCGGGCGTCGCGATGCCGGCGGCACGGGCGTTGTACGACCGGTTAAACGAGATCGAAGCGGCGCGCCGCTGACCTCACTCGGCGAGTTGCACTTCGTCGTTCACGCCCTCGGCCGGCGGAGGCGGATTGCCCTCGAGTTGATCGAGCACCAACCCGACATAGCCGCGTCGATCTTCGCGCCTGGCCTGGTTGACCAGCTCGACGAACTTGGCTTTGTTGAGGTCCTTCGACTGAAGGAGGTCGATGAATTCGAGCTCCGTGATCCCCTTGCCCAGCGACGCGGCCGGCAGCGCGGTGACGATCCGGTCTTCGACCTTGACGACGACCAACTGCAGGCCCGGGGCTTTCGCATTCTCGCTAGGCCAGCGTGCGCCTTCGCGCAGTCGTTCGGTCGCGAAGCCCTCGACGACCCAGGTCATCCTTGAGAACTCGCGGTCGCGTTGGCGCTGGATCGCCGACTCCCGGGCCTCGAACCCCCAGTCGATCGCTTCGTTCTCGGCCTGTCGTCGGTCGCGCCGGCCGCGCTTGTGCTGATCTCGGTTGCGGATCGCGTCTTCGATGTCTTCGAGTACTTGTCCCCACAGCTTCTCTTTCAGACCTTTTTTCTCCTCGCGCACCGCTTCGGCGTCGACCAGCCAGACGTCTTCGAGTTCGACCGTCTTGTCGTCGCGGATCGACTCGATGTTGCCCGAGTGGATGTAGCCGTACTGCCCCGGCTCGACCTTCGGGAGAAGCGCGACGGCGGCGAAGGCCTCTTCCTCGGGCTTGACGAGTTTGCGCGTGGTGTCACGGCCGCGCTCGTCGGTGTATGCCTGCTGCCAGGTCGTGTCGTCTCGATAGTCGCTGACGGACACGCCCGCGCTGCTGGGCAGCCCGCGCTCGTAGCCGGGCACGCAGACGAACGCGCCCTCGTACGCGAGGTAGTGCGGAGCGAAATCCCGCCACGTCAGGTTCCACAGCCGCTCGACCCGCGCCTGCTCGCGTCGCTCTTCGAGCGAGAGTTCACCGTCGTCCTCGTCAGCGAATCCAGCGGCCGGAGCGAGTAAGCCCAGCATCACCACCAACGGTACAAAACACGGGACGATCGATCGATTCATCAGTCAGGCTCCGGACATCGACGAGGGGCAATCAGCGAGAGGGTAACGCGGATCAAGACGCTCTATTGCGAGTGCAACACGCTGCCGACGCCGCGACTACCGCCCTCCATCGCATCGGTTGCAGCGGGCTGGCCGATCTCCCGCTTGACCGACTAGCTTTCATCAACCACAATACTCGGCCCGGTTGAGATACCGTCGCGAGCGTGTGGGCGCCGCGGCAGGCGTGGGTCAACCGGAACCCGACACCTTCCTCCCCACGGAAACCATCTACCAACGCCCCACAGCAACCTTGCCTTAAGGAGGCACGGCCATGGCTGACGAATCCGCAACCGCCACCGAAGAAACCCAGGACGGACTCAAGTTCGACGTCAAGATCGAAGACGCGGGCCCGGCCTGCAAAGCCCTGACGATCACCATCCCCGAAGAGCAGATCAAGGACAAGATCGAAGTCAGCTACGGCTCGCTCGAAGACGAGGCCGTCGTCCCCGGCTTCCGTCGCGGCCGAGCCCCCCGCAGACTGCTCGAAAAGCGCTTCTCCAGCCACGTACGCGACGACGTCAAGAACCAGCTCCTCAGCGAGAGCTACACCCAGGCCATCCAGGATAACGACCTCGACCCCCTCAGCGACCCCGAGGTCGAAGAGGCCGAGTCGCTCGAATTGCCCGAGTCCGGCGATCTGACCTTCACCGTCAAGGTCGAGGTCACGCCCGACGTCGAGCTGCCCGCCTTCGACACGCTCGAAGTCACCAAGACGACCGCTGCCGTGACCGACGGCGACGTCGACGCCGAGATCGAACGCATATGCCAGCAGAGCGGCCGACCCACGACCCCCGAGGGCGCGATCATCGAAGAAGGCGACTACGCCGGCGTCGAAGTCAAGATCTACCAGGGCGAAGACGCGGGCGACGACGCCGAGCTGATCGAGGAGGTCCCGCTGGACCACGTGCTCGTCAACGGCGCATCCGCGGAATACAAAGGCCACGTCGCCGGCATCGTCGTCGAAGACCTCGGCAAGACGCTCACCGGCAAAACCGCGGGCGACGAGGTCGCGATCTCGATGACCGGCCCCTCGGCCCACGAAAACGACCAGATCAAAGACCAGCCGATCACCCTCAAGCTCACCATCGGCACCGTCCACCGAATCGAGGCGGCCACCGTCGAGTCGATCACCGAGCAGATGGGCCTGGCCAGCGAAGACGAACTCAAAGAGCGCGTAAAGACCATGCTCGAGCAGCGCGCCGAGCAGAATCAGCAGGCCGACCTCTACCAGCAGCTCACCGAGCAACTGGTCGAGAAGGTCGACCTCGAACTGCCCAAGGGCATCACCAGCAACCAGTCTGCTCGCGTGCTCCAGCGACAGGGCATGGAGATGATGTACCGAGGCGTGCCGGAAGAAGAAGTCCGCGCCAAGCTCGCCGAGATGCGCAGCGAGAGCGAAGAGCAGGCGGCGCGCCAGCTCAAGCAGTTCTTCATCCTCGACAAGGCGAGCAAGGATCTGGAGATCGACGTCGACGAGCAGGAACTCAACGGCCGCATCGCGATGATGGCGATGCAGCAGGGCCGACGCCCCGACAAGCTCCGCCAGGAGATGGCCAAGCAGGGCCAGATCGAACAGCTTTATCTGCAGCTCCGCGAGCAGAAGACCCTGGACAAGATCCTCGAATCCGCGAAGGTGACCGAGGTCGAGGGCGAAGCAAGCGACGCGGAGACCGAAGCGAAGGCCACCAAGAAGAAGACAACGAAGAAAAAATCCTCGAAGAAAAAGACGACACAGAAAAAGGCCGACGACTAATCGTCCGCCCCGATTCCGTGTAATAAAAAGCCCTGCCAATCGGCGGGGTTTTTTCATCGCCTGCGCGAAACAAGGCCGGCTCGAATCCAATCGCGGAGCGATATCGCACCGTCGGATCGCGCGTCGATCGATCTGATCGCTCTCCAGTCGCAACGCTCGCGATGCGGCGACGGTGTGTTAAGGTATATGCTCCAACCTCAACCGGGATACCCTATGAAAAGCAAGAGATCGTTCGTCCACGCCTTCACCGCGGCCCTGCTACTTGTCTTCTCCGCCTCGGCTGTCCGTGCGAACACCGCGCCCGATTTTCCGCCGGGCACGTTCACCGACGGTCGGCACTACTCGCTTAAAGCGCTCCGCGGGCGCGTCGTCGTCCTCTTCTTCTACGAGCAGGGCTGCCCGAGTTGCGCCCGCAAGATCCCCGATCGCAACAAGGTCGTCCAGCAGTTCAGGGACCAGCCGGTGACCTTCATCGCCATTGCTGCGGGCGACACCCACGCCCAGGCCGAGGCCTACGTCAAGCGCACCGGGCTTCAGATGCCCGTCTTCGCCGACAAGCTCTCGATGATGGAAAAGCTTTACAACACCAAGATTTCCCTCAATAACATCTATCAGTTCCGCGTCATCGATCCCAACGGCAAGGTGGTCGGCTATTCAATGGACGCCGCCACCATCCAGCGCGCCCTCGATAAAGTCCAGGCCGTGCCGGACGCCTACGACCCCGCCTCCTACCACGAGGAACTCGGCAAGCTCGTCGCGCTGCTCAATCGAGGTGAGCACGACGACGCGCTGCGCAGCATGGGGCGGTACCTCCGCCACCGCGACGACGCGGTGAAAGACTCGGCGAAGGCCCTGGAAGCCGCGATCCTCGCCGAGGCAAAGGGCTGGGTCGCATCGGCCGACGCCCTGGTCGAGACAGACCCCTTCGAGGCCGGTCGGTTATACGACGACGCTTCGGACCTGTTTCCGAGAGAAGACTTCGGCGTTGACGCCCGCGAAAAACTAAAAGCCATCAAGTCGAGCCAGGCCTACAAAGACGAACTTGCCGCCCGCAAGATGTTCGGCAAGATGTACCAGGCCGTCGATAAGATGAATCGCGAGCAGGTGCCCGAACTCGCACAATACGCCCGAAAGATCGCCGAAGACTACCCCGATACGCCGACCGGCCAACGCGCCGCCGCGCTGGCGACCGGGCTGGGTGGGTGAGCCGCTCTGTCGATGCGCGTCGCATGGTGCAGCGGCTAGACTGTTTCTCTGATGAGCGTTTGGACCGAGACTGGGTTGTGCCTGGCCGATGCGAAGCGGTTTGCGTCGTCGGTTGCGGTTTGGCTCGGGGTGATCGTCGCGTTGGGGGTGTTGCTGGGAGTGGTGGCGATGTGGATTCGCAGGCGGGTGATGACGCCGACGGACGACCTTGCGCCGCTCGGGTTCACGCTCAAGGACCTGCGGGCGATGCACGCAAGCGGGCAGCTGACCGACGAGGAATTGGCGGCGGCGGAGGCGAAGTCGCTGGCCCGGACCCGGTCTATTTACCTCGGTGACACGGCGGCGACGCCGGAGGAGCCGGAAGACATCGGCCACCTCTCGTCGGGCGACGAGGACGACCCGGCGGGCGGGCCCGAGAACCCTTCGGACCCCTCCGATAAGAAGCCCGAGGGCGAACGGTGAGCCCGAATCCCGGTTTTTCGAGTGAAAAGCGATCACCTCGTCTCGACCTTTGCGGGTTTTGGGTTATGATTCTGAAGTCGTTGGCACAGGAGACCCACGACGCACGCAAACAGTCGGCCGCATCTGCCGGAGCGGGCTAACGGCCGATCTCAATCTGGACGATTGGTTTTTTTAGAGTCTCCGACGGGTGCACGCTCGCGGGGTTCATGATTTCACTCGGAGGCGACGCAACCGTCGCGGTAAAGGCAACTCAATGGCGGATCGTGACGGCAGCAACGGATCGGGATCGGGCGGCGACTCAGGCTCGGGCGAAGGCTTCAAAGGCAAGCGCGTGACCACGTGCTCGTTCTGCGGCAAGAGCTCGCGGGAAGTCGGCCCGATGGTCGAAGGCCCGAACGATGTCTACATCTGCAGCAACTGCACCGAGCTGTGCCAGAACATCTTTAAGCAAGAACGCAGACGCGTTCACTCCGGCCGACCCGCGATGGGCTCGATCCCCTCGCCGCGTCAACTCAAAGAATTTCTCGATCAGTACGTCATCGGTCAGAAGACGGCGAAGCGCGCGCTGTCGGTCGCGGTGCACAACCACTACAAGCGGCTGAGCGCGGCAGAAAAAGACACGCCGATCGAGCTGGACAAGTCCAACGTCCTTCTCATCGGGCCGACCGGCTCGGGCAAGACGCTGCTCGCCAAGACGCTCGCACGCACACTCAACGTCCCCTTTGCCATCGGCGACGCGACGACGCTGACCGAAGCGGGCTACGTCGGCGAAGACGTCGAGAACCTCTTGCTCAAGCTGTTGCAGGCCGCGGACTACGACCTCGAAGCGGCGCAGCGCGGCATCATC
>JBMYUK010000170.1:0-6285 GCA_049605275.1 Phycisphaeraceae bacterium | reverse complement strand
ACGATGCCGGGGCCCCATGTTTCGTGTCCGCCGCGGAGGCCGGTGCGTCGGGGCAGCGATCGGCCGAGGCCCTCGGGTTTGTTGGGCCAGAAGGCGCGGGGCATCGGGTTAACGGCGACGAAGAGCGCGGCGTGGAAGGGCTCGGTCTCGAAGCCGTCCCAGTCTTCGGTGTGGTACACGTGGATGGCGAGGAGCGAGACCTCGACGGAGTGTTGCCCGAGCATCTGCACGGTGCCGGAGGCGTCGAACATGGCGCCGGGGATTTTCATCGCGGTCTGCACGAGCGACGAAGCGCTCTTGTCTCCGCCGCGCGCGAGGCCGTGTCGCAGACCACTGTACCCGTTGATGATGAGGATGGACGGGACGACAAAAACGAGGATCACGATCGAGGTCTTGATCGGATTGGACAGGCGGTATCGGTACCAGTACAGGACGATCGGCACGACGGCGAGCACGGCGACCATCTCGCGACGCCCGGAACTGGCATACATCGAAACGAGCAGGCTGTAGCCGAACACGGCGATCAAGATGACAAGCGACAGGGGGTTATACGGCTGGCGATACCAGAAGATGAACGAGAAGAGGCAGGCGATGATGATGCCGTTGCGTCCGACGATGCCCATGAATTGGCCGATGCCCTGGACCTGAATCGGAAACAGCAGGCCGAGGCTCATGACGATGCCGAGCGGGACCACGAGCATAAACGCATTCTGCGTGACGGGCGGCCACTTCTGGAACCGGCGATGCGCGAAATGGCGCGGCCAGCGCATGAAGAAGTACACGAGCGTGAGCGGCGTGAAAAACGCGAGGACGCCGGCGTAAAACCAGAGGTAGTCTGCGTCGTTGTTCTCGACGTAGTTCAAGGGCGCAGCGACGAGGCTAAGCCCCGACATGCCGATGAAGCAGATCGCTCCGACTGAGAAAACCGTCCACCCCGTGAGCAGGTCGTTTCGTCGAAGGATGTAGGGCACAGCGATCAGCGCGACCTGAATCAGGATGAAAGCGATACTGAAGTAGAGGAGCGTGTTAGCCATGTCGCGTCTGATGACAGGTGTGCTGAGCCGGGCGTTGCCGTTTAGCCAACTTACACGTCGGCATATGCGAGGGCCGAGGTTAGGGGTCAACCGGGCAGCGACGCACTGAGCCCATCCATACTAACAGGACCAGGCTGATACTCCGTAAACCGCGGGCGGGTTCACGCGAGCACCGAGGCGTAGGCGTCAAACGTTTCCCGCACGAAGCGGTCGAGGGTGAAGGATTCTCGGCCGCGGCGGTAGGCGGCCTCGCGCATCGTGCGCAGGGTATCGGGCCGATCGGTCAGTTTCACGAGCAGGGCCGATAACGCCTCGGCGTCGGCGGGCGGGTAGAGATAGCCGGTGACGCCCTCGTCGATGAGTTCGGGCGTGCCGCCGGTGCTGGAGGCAAGCAGCGGCAGGCCGTCGACCATGGTCTCGCAGACCCAGAGGCTGCAGGGCTCGGGGTCGATCCGGCACTGGAGCCCGAGGTGGTAGTCGCCGTGTCTTTCGCGCAGGTCGGTGCAAAAGCCCATCAAGCGGATCGATGCATCGGCCTCGGCGTCTTTAATCATCGCACGCAACCGGTCGGCGTAGTCGTTGTCGTCCAGCGGGCCGCCGAAGACGTCGAGCGTCACGTCGGCTCCCTTCGCGCGGGCGTCGAGCACAGCCCGGATCGCGGTGTGATGGCCCTTCGTCTCGTCGATACGCCCGGCCACCAGGCACCGCACCGGATACTCGGACCCGACGTTCCGCATCTCGTGCAGCGGCTCGGCCGCGTTGCGCACCGTCACGCTCTTGACGCCCGAGCCCGTCCAGTTCGCCGCGATGAAATCGCTGGCGGGCAAGAGGATATCCGCGCCCCAGCGCGCCATCTTCCAGTTGAGTTTCTGGCCGATGCCCATCATTCGGCTGCGGGTCATGTTGTTGTTGATCTGCCACGCGGTCTTGTAGCCGAAGCGGCGCATGTGTCCGGAGGTGAGCTGCTGCGGCAGCCGGTGGGTGTGCAATACTTTGACGCCGAGCGGCTCGAGGACTTTGTGCAATCGCTCGCCGTCGGCCCTGGCTTTTCGCTTGATCTTCGGCATGCTCATCAGCGTCGACAGGCTGCCTCGCGCGGTAAAACGATTGATGCCGTCGAAGACGCGGACATCCGCGCCGCGTTCCTTGAGCCACTGGTACATCGCGCCGTCGCTGAAACAGACGAAGCGCATGTCGGGCAAGCCCTTGGCGTAGAGCTTGATGATCGTGCCGATGCCGTAGAACTCGTCGCCGTTGCACAGCATCGCGACCTCGCTTGGGGCGACGGGCGTGGCGTTTGGCGTGGTCGTGTCGGTCGCGTTCATGGCGGCGAGGTGAGAGGCTTTTGCGTCAAGCGACTGAGCCGGTCGGCCGGAGATGCCGATACAAACCGGGGTGTCGATCGGGCGGGGATTGTATCACCGCTCCTATCATCGGCGTACTGCGTAGACCGCTTGTCGCGTGCACTACAATAGACGCGCTTCGCGTTATCGGCCGCTTCCGATCGACCCAGCAATCAGCCCGGCTTCCCGATGCCATCGATCTCCGAACAACTCGCGATCCAGCGCTTCGCCGAGGAGTTGGAAGATCAGCCGCCGCAGGACATCCTGCGATGGGGCGTCGAGCGGTACGGCCCGGGCGTCGCGCTGGCGACGGGGTTCGGCCAGCAGTCCGTCGCGCAGATCCACATGCTCTACGACATGAAACTGCTCGATCGCGTCGAGGTCTTTTATCTCGAAACCGATCTGCTCTTCGACGAAACCCACGACACGCGCAAAGCCCTCGAAGCGAAGTACGGCTTCGCCTCGACCGCGGTCCGGCCTCGCCTCTCGCTCAACGAACAGGCCGAGGAGTTCGGCGCGGCGCTCTGGGAAAACGACCCCGCCGCCTGCTGCCGGATCCGCAAGGTCGAGCCGCTGCGCGATTTTCTCGCCGGGCGAAGCGCGTGGATCACCGGCCTGCGCCGCTCCGGAAGCCAAACCCGCGCGTCCGTACCCGTCGTCATGTGGGACGAAGTCAACCTCCAGCCGAAGATCAACCCCATGGCCTGCATGGACGCCGAAAGCATCGCCGGCTATATCCAGGCCTACGACATCCCCTACAACAAACTCCGCGATCAAGGCTATCGATCGATCGGCTGCACCCCCTGCACCCGCCCGGTCGAAGACGGCGAAGACGAACGCGCCGGCCGATGGGCCAACCACCAAGGCAAGACCGAGTGCGGCATCCACGTCGACGGCAAGCTCATCAAAGACCAGAACGACTAATCGCTCGACCCCTTGCCGAATAAACACATCAGCGGGTACGCGATCAGATACTTCCACCGCCCCAGCCCGACGTGCCACCAGAACACGCGGCGATAAAACTTCATCCCCAAGTCCGCACGACCCATCCGACGCATCTGCATCGATGCGACCCGCGCCCAAAACGACAGCAACTCCCGGCGATGCGTCCGATACGCTTTGCCGCCGGGATACCGCCCCGCGTCTTCTTGGTCGAGCAGAAACATCCGGCCCTCGAACGCCCCGCTCGGCTCCTTACTCACCTGCTGAGGATGGTGTCGGCGCACAAACGTCGCCGGGCCATCGATCACGACGTATCCCGACGCGAGCCCGGCCCGCGCGAGAAAGTCGATGTCCTCGCCGTTCTTCACCTCGCCCGTAAACGGCCCGACCTCGTCGAACACGTCTCGGCGAACGGTCAGCCGATCGGTCGCGATCAACTGCACGGCGTTGCGCGACGCGTAGAGGTGATCGAATCGGCGCGAACGCGTGTCCGTCCGCTCCAGTTCGACCGGCTTGTCGAGGTCTTCGGTGTCGTAGGCGTTGCCGATCAGGATCGCCGGCTTATCGTGCCGGTCGATCAGCGAGCGATAGACGCTCAGGGTCCAGGGCAGGAAGGCGTCGTCGCTGTCAAGAAACGCGAGGTACTCGCCGGTCGCGTGACGGATCGCGAGGTTGCGCGCGGGGCCGGGCCCGGCGTTGTCCTGTCGGAAGACTTTGACGCGGTCGCCGTAGGTCGCTTCGATAAAGTCGGGCGTGCCGTCGGTCGATCCGTCGTCGCCGACGAGGATCTCGTAGTCGCCGTCGAAGTCCTGCGCCAGCGCCGAATCGAGCGCCGTCCCCACCAGCGATCGGCGGTTGTACGTCGGGATGACGATCGAGAAGAGCGGATGGGCCATCGCGGTTCAGCCTGATAGATCGGATCGGTGCGCAGGGCAACGAGTATACTTGCCCGCCTATGGCTGAGCAGCGACCTCCGATCAAGCGGCTGACAATCGGCATCATCACCTTCCACTACGCCATCAACTACGGCGCGATGCTACAGGCCTATGCGCTGCTCGACACCCTCACCCGCGCCGGCCACGACGCAGAGATCATCGACTACCGACCCAAGCATTCGCGCGAGTACATGCTCCGGGCCCTCGGCCGATCGCGCTGGCACCCCGTCGGCATGGCGAAGGACTTCCTCAAGTACCGACGCTTCATGCGTTTCATGTCCCGACACCTGCCCACCAGCAAGAAAACCTTCTATCGCAACGAAGAACTCGCCGAGCTACGCGACGCCTACGACCTCGTCTTCACCGGAAGCGACCAGGTCTGGAACAACAAAACCTTCGGCTACGAGCCGCCTTACTACCTCGACTTCCTCGACCCCGAGCGCACGACACTCGCCAGCTACGCGCCCAGCGCCGGCTCGACCGAAACTTGGGGCGACAACGAAGACGACATCCGCCGACTGCTCGGCCGATTCCACTGCCTCTCCGCCCGCGATCAATCGACCCTCGACCTCGTCGCCGGCTGTCTCGGCAACCCCCCCGAACACGTGCTCGACCCCACGCTCGTCGGGCGATTCGACACGATCACCGACGACCGCCGAGCACACCCCGACCCCTACATGCTCATCTATCACGTCATGCAGTCCGAGGTCATCGACCGCAAGGCCGCGGAGATGAAACAGAAAACCGGGCTATACACCATCGCGCTCGGCGACCGCTCCGTACCCGCCGACCAGACCCGCATCGCCGTCGCACCCGAGCGCTGGCTCGGCTACATCAAGCACGCCGACATGGTCGTCACCCACTCGTTCCACGGCACGATCTTCTCGATCCTCTTCAGAACGCCCTTCGTCGTCGTCCCCCACCGCTCCGGATCGATGCGACTGATCGACCTGCTCCAGCGCGCCGGCGTCCCCGAACGACTGCTCGAACCCGACACCGATCTCAACGCCCTGCCCGATTCGTTCTGGGACATCGACTTCGAGGCGATCCACAAACGACTCGCCCCCGACATCGCGCGATCCAAGGCCTTCATCGATCACGCCTTGCAGCACGCCGCGCAACGCGGATAAGCGATCAACTCCGCCCCATCTATTCAACCGATTCATCCGCGAACTGCCGCTCGACGATCCGATAGGCGAGGCGGAGGTCGTCGGGGTCGCCGTCGCGGATGTGGCCGGCCAGCGATTCGCTGACGCAGAAGATCGGGTGCTTGCCCTTCATCCCGGTGTACATGTCGTTGGTCGCTTCGAGGATCGAATCGATCGGGCCGTAGTTGTGGTTGCGCTCCACGGCCTGGCCGAAGTACTCGAAGAAATAACCGTCGGGCGCTTCGACAAACACATCCGGGAACGTCTGCTGCCTCGGGTTGTCCGCGTGCTCGCGTCGGAACGGTCTGGCGGAGAGGCGATGCTTCTTCGCCTCGGGGTCGTTGTTGATCGCCTGGACGATCTCGTCGGTGAGCCGATCGGTTTCTTCTTTAGAGATGGCGAGACCGCCGAAGCGTTCCCGGTCGTTGACGTAGATGCCGCCGTAGAACCGATGGCTAAACGCGCGGGTGTGTTCCCAGTCCGTGTCGTTGCCGATGGCGGTGATGATCTTGTTCGCCTTCTTGCCGACGGACTTGCGCATGCTGCGCGGGACGACGAGGCGAGCCACCTTCTTGACCGCGGACTTGAGCCCGGCGTTCTTTCGCGCGGCCTGGAAGCCGTGGCGACGCAGAAACGCGTTGAGGTTCAGCTTGTAGTGCATCGGCACCGAGCCGTGGTCCGCGAGCACGATCCAGTGCTCCGGCTTCAATTCGTCGATCAGCCGGCCGATCTGCTCGTCCTGAAACTTGTAGAGATCGAGTAAGAGCTTCTGCAGCGGCCGCGGCTCGGTCGCTCGGGTCGCCTCGGCCGCGTTCATCTCGCTCGACACGATCATGGATTCGAGCTCGCTCATCGCGAGGTACTGCGCCCGGGTCGTCCCCAT
>JBMYUK010000169.1:0-6290 GCA_049605275.1 Phycisphaeraceae bacterium | reverse complement strand
ACGGGCAGGTCCGCGTCCGCTTCGCTGAGGTGCTGGAGGAGTTCGAGGCCGGTCATCTCCGGCATGCGGAGATCGGTGACGACGACGACGGGCTTGTGCTTGGCGATTTTGGCGACCGCGTCCTTGCCGT
Source organism: Phycisphaeraceae bacterium (assembly GCA_049605275.1). Taxonomy (GTDB): domain Bacteria; phylum Planctomycetota; class Phycisphaerae; order Phycisphaerales; family Phycisphaeraceae; genus JAHQVV01. The sequence continues at coordinate 6,160 of JBMYUK010000169.1, read as the reverse complement.
TACACGCGACGACCACGGTGAATCCGGCGCGTTGGAGCGTCGCGCCGACGCTGTCGCGCATCATCTGTTTGTCGTCAACGACCAGTACCTTGGTGCTCATGCGGCCTCCAGTGAGACGTCTTGGGATGTGGGAGCCTCGTCGGCGATCGGCGTCTTCTCGGGGATCGACAGGGTGAAGATCGCGCCGCCGCGATGGGGGTCGCGATGGACGGCGATGGATCCGCCGTGCGCGTCGGCGATGCGGTGCACGATGGCGAGGCCGAGACCCGTGCCCGTGCTGCGTGTCGTGAAAAACGGATTGAAAATACGATCGAGCGACGCGTCCGGGATACCCGGCCCGGTGTCGGAGACGGTGAGCACGACGCCGACGTCGTCCCGCTTCGCATCCAAAGCCAGCGTACGCGACCCGTCGATCGAGGCCATCGCATCGACCGCGTTTCGCACGAGATTCAAGAGCGCCTGCTGCAGCAAACCCGGGTCGGCCAACGCCGAGAGCGGCTCGTTGCGCAAATCTCTGCGGATGACGTTGACGCCCGCCTGATCGATGCCCGGCGCGTTGGCCGCGACGACGCGATCGAGCAGTTCCGAAACGTCGACAATCTTTCGGTCCGGCTGCGTGCCGCGCGAGAAGCTGAGCACGTCGTTGACGATCGCGCTCATCCCGCGGACCGCGGACGCGATTTTCTGAACGTTGTCCTGCGCCATGCCGATCGACGCGTCCGTGGGCGAGGCGAGGTCTTCCGATGCCATCCCGGCGTAGAGCTGAATCGCGGCGAGCGGGTTGCGGATCTCGTGAGCGATGCCCGCCGCCATCTCGCCGAGGGCCGACAACCGTCGCGAGCGCTGCACCTGTTCGTTCGCGCTGTTTAATTCGCGGCGCAGGCGAACGACCTCGTCCTGCAAACGCTCGTGACTGGTCTGCAGGCGCTGCGTCACGGCGCTGTAGGCTTCGACGATCTGCGCGAGGTCGTCGAGCCGCGGGTCCGCGTTCGGCTCGTTGGCCGACGGGGCGTTAGAGTGACGCTGATGATGCACCGCCGTCGTCATGCGTTAGCCTCGCTGCTGGGTGAACTTGGGAGCGGGCTTGGGCGACGACGCGCCCCCGTAGGCCCCGGCCGCAGCGACGGCGCCGGCCGCCTGTCGGATCTGGCCGCCGACCTGATCGCGGGCGGCTTCGAGGTCGGCCTTGCCTTTTTCGTCACACGCGATGATCGCTTCCAAGAGTACGCGCACCTCTTCGACCATCGCTCGCATCTGCTCGCCGAGGTCGTCCGACGCCTCGTCCGCGATCGCCGCGATGCGGCTGCGGTACGGCGACAGCGAGGCGGACACCTGCCCGAGGCCGTCGATCAGCTTCTGCCGCTGGGCAAGCAGCGAGAGCAGCCGATCGGTCGCGCCGGTCGCGATGAGTTCGTCCTGTTGTTCGCTGTGTGACTTCAGTTCGCGGTAGAGGTCGCGCTGGCGAATCAAGAGCGCGAGAACCTCATTCGCCTCGTCGAAGGGCGGCGTGTTGGGTTGGTTACCTGGTGTCATCCATGACCCCTGGGGTGAGCGTTGCGTCGTGCTTCGCGGCCGCGCGGTGGCCGCGGCCACGGTTGTTATCGGCCGGTCGTGTTTTGCGCTTGAATGATGAGCGAGCGCAATCGCTGCGCGTTCAATCAGGGCGTCGCGACTTCGGCGGTTGATGAACCCGTTTCGAACAGATCGAGCTGGGTCATCCACTGCAGCCAGTCGTCCCATCGCTCGCGCGTCATGAGCGAGTCCGCGCGATCGAAAGCGCCCTCGGGCATCTGGTTGAACAACTCGATCGCCCGTGCGTGCGCCGATCGCGCCGCTTCGTACTGACCCAATTCGGCGCGGGCGTTCATGATCTGCACCCAGCCGACGAGCGCGACCGGATGGTCCTGCCACCGGCTAACGGCGTTGAGATAGAACCCGATGGCGGTCTCGTAATCGCCGCGATCGAAGGCGCAGTCGGCCATGTAAAAATGCGCGTTGCGGAAGTACTGCGTCTCGAGCTGGGTGAGCGAATCGGGGTGCCACTTCTCGAGTTCGGTGACGACCATGTGGTAGTACATCAGCGCGTCGCTGAGCCGCTCGGTTCGCGTCGCGAGCATCGCGAGACGCTCGGTTTGCGTGCGGGCAAGGTCGGCCTGCTCGGCCAATCCGTCGGCGCTAAGTCGCAGGCTGTCGGCGAGCATGTAGCGCAGCGTCGGCATGCTGCGTTGGTAGGCTTCGCGCTCGCTGTGCTCGTAGCGTTGCACCGCCCCGCCTTCGTCGCCGAGCACCTCGATGGCCCGTGCGTAAAAGCGTGGATCCTCTGCACCGAGCGTGTAAAACAGCTTGCCCAGCGCGACGAGCGCATCGTGGTAGTACGGGCTCTCCGGGCCGATGGACGGGTGACTCTCGATCACCGATCGCAGCGTCTTTTCCGCCTCGCCCCAACGCCCGATCGCGGCCAGCCCCTGAGCCATCGGCACGTACGACCGCTTGGCGAACTCGCCCTGCGGCGACTCCTCGATGATCGCACGCAGACGCTGCACGGCGGCCTCGGCCTGTCCCTCGGCCAGCAGCGCCTGAGCGATGCGGAACGACGCCTCCTCGCGGCGGTCGCTGGTATCGCTGGTCGCGAGAAAATCGGCGTAGACCTCCGCGGCCTTGCCCCAGAGCTGAGCCTTCTCGTAGCACAGCGCCGCGTTCCAAAGCGCATCGCCGTGCTCGTCGGTCGTGTGCGTCAGTTCGGCGGCCTGCTTGCGATAGAAATCGCCGGCCTGCTCGTAATGATTCGCCGCGTCCTGGTTGTGAAGCCTGCGTGCTCGGAGGCTCGGGTCGTCGCCCGGTCGATCCGGGTCTGGCTTGAGCGCCTCGGCCGCGGCGAGTGACGCTTCGCCCAGACGCTCGTAGATCGAAGCGAACGCGAGTAGCGTATCCGCGCTCAGCTGCGGCGCTTCCAGCGGCTCGTACACCTTCAGCAACTCGAGCGCTTCGGTGTACCGCCCGCGGCTGTACTCGCGAGCGACGTGGATGTCCCGAAGAAAGTGGGCCAGGCGTTCGCGGCGATCGTCCCACGGCGGCAACTGGTCGTTGACGATCCGCTGCACCGCGAGATCGAACCACTGCAGTGCTTCGGGGAAGCGTCCGTCGCGGTTCGCCTCGGTGTGCCCGAGACCGATTAGCGCGTCGATCGATGAAGGGCCCATTTTGTCGACGTCGTACGCCTGTCGGTAGTGGCTGTACGCCTGCTCGAAGGCGCCGGACAACCCCTCGGCCAGCGTGATGTCGCCGAACGCCACCATGATGCGCGGGTTCAAGGCGTCGCCGTCGGGCAGGTTGGCCTGGGCTTTTCGCAGGTAAAGCCGGGCGTTGTCGAGTTGGCCGAGTCGGGCGTAGGCCTCGCCGAGGCGGACGGTAAGCGGCGCGGTGTCGCGTTCGGTTGCGCCGCGATCCACGAGTCCGAGCAAACCGCCTTCGACGAGCAGGCGAATCACGCTGTCTGGATCGTTGGCCTGCAGGAAACGCTCGCTCTTAAGCGCCATCACCCAGACCTGCCCGGCCCGTTTGGCGTCGGGGTCCTGCTCGGCTTCGAGCTCTTGTTCGTAGCGCTGAATCAGTCGCGAGAGCTTCTCCGAGACGGGGTCGGGGTCGGTCTTCAGCCGGCGTTCGATCAGCTTCCGCACCAGCGCGTACCGCGGCGGGTCCATGCCCGTCGGCATGCGATCGACGATGTCCAGCGCCGCCTGGTCCTGACCCAACGCCGCGAGCGTCTGCGCGTAGCGACGCATCGCGGGCGGCGGCAATGCGCGGCCGAGTTGCTCGGCCTTGCGATAGTGATGCTGGATCGTCTTGAGGTTGTCCATACCGACCGGCGTCGCGATGCCTTGCCAGATCGACTTATCGATCTGACGGAAACGAAGGTCGCCGTAGAGCTGCCAGGTATGAGCCTTGGTCGCCTGCGTCGCGAGCTCTTGATAGTGCGGGTCCTCGCTCGTCATCTTGTCGAGTTTCTGCTCGGCCAGTTCGAGTTCTTCCGCGAGCAGATGCACCTCGACGTCGGCCAGAACCCCGGGATAGTTCGGGTCGGGGAAGCGCGGCAGCGCAAAGAACACGCCGAGGAGCAGCAGCCCGAGCCCGAGCATCAACACCGGGATCTGCCAGGCCTGCGCCCAGGCGACTTCGCCCGCGCCGACTTCGATCGTGTCGAGGTCGGACGAGAAATCCGCCGAGAGGTCCGTGGAGTCGAGATCGCGATCGGCCATCAATCGCCCCCCGCTTGCGTGGAGAGGTCGCTAGACCCTTGTTTTTCAGTGGTTTCCTGCTGTGCCAAGAACCCTTTCATCTGCTCGACGGTGTGCCGCTTGCGCAGTCGGAGGATCACGGCGAGACGGGCGAAGACCGATTCGTCGTAGAGGCGATGGCCACCGGGGGTCCATTCGGCCTCTTCGATCAGGCCCCAGCGGGTGTAGTTGTGCAGCGTCTGCCGGGTGAGCCCGGTGTGCCGCGCGAGTTCGCCGATGCGATAGCGCTTGGGCGGCGCGTCGCATGCGCGGGTGAGGTAGCCGAGGCTGTCTCGATGGAGTTGGGCCATGGTGCGATCCGTCGCGCGGCCGCTGCGCCGTCCGTGGTCGCCTTGCGGTGCTTGTCGTATCGTCAAAGCGTCAAAGTTCGCTTGATATCTTGCCTCGTATGCGTTCGGTTGGCGGCAACATTGTGAACAACGATTCGCGGGATTCAGACGATCACAGAATCCGTGCCGATCACAATCCCATGATTGAATGTTGTTTGCGTCGCCCGGACTCGAATCGCGCGAACCGGTGTCGCGCCTGGCTGATCTCGTTGTGTGTGATCGGCGGCGTCTTATTCGGGAGCGACGTTCGATCGGAGCCGAGCGAATTGAAAGGCTCGCGCTACACGCTCGAGATCGAGCCCTTCGCCGAGCACGCGGGACAGAACGCGATCGATCTCACGCACGCCGGCGACGGAAGCGGCCGCGTCTTCGTCTCGACGCAATCGGGCCAAGTCTACGCCTTCGGACCCGACGGCCGATCGCTGGGCGTCTTTCTCGATATCGCCTCGGTAAGAGACGATTTCGTGCGCAGCGACGGCGCGTTTCAAGGGTTGATGTACGTCGCGTTTCATCCCGACTACGCCGAGCCCGATGCGCGAGGAACCGGCCGGTTCTACACCGGGCATCAGGTCCGAGTCGACGACACGACGCCGGCCTACGACTCGAAAGACCACGGCGCACGCGGCGATAGCAACGTGCGCTTCGTCGTCGCCGAGTGGCGAGTCGATGCCGACAACCCCGACCGCATCGACCCCGCAAGCTACCGCCGAGTCCTGCTCATCAACTTCCACACCACCGGCAGCAATCCGCACGCGATGGGCGAACTCGCGTTCAACCCCTTCGCCGAGCCCGGCGACGCCGACTACGGCAACCTCTACATCGCCATCGGCGACTCTAACAACCGCAACGACTCCGGCGACACCGACCTCCGCTACGCCCAACGCGTCGATAACCCCTTCGCCAAGATGCTGCGCATCGACCCCCTCGCCGATGGCGATCGCCCCTACACCATCCCCGACGACAACCCGTTTGATAACGAGGTTTTCGCGCTCGGCCTACGCAATGCGCAGTCCTACAGCTTCGCCAAAGACCTCGACGACGAGCCCGTCCTGATCGCCTTCGACATGGGCGCAGCGCTCGTCGAAGAAATCAACCTCGTCCGCTTGGGCAGCAACTACGGCTGGGACCGATTCGAAGGCACGCGCGACTACGACGCCGCCCGCGAGTTGCACAGTCCCGCACGACCGCCCGCCGCGCAGTACGCCCACACCTTTCCGACGCGCGTTGGCGAGGACCCCACCGGCGGCCCCGCGGCGATCATCGGTGGATTGGTCGTCAGCGATCCCGACGAGCCGCTCATGCGCGGGCAAGTGCTGTTCGCCGACCTGCCCCGCGGAACGTTCATGCACGCGAGCCTGCACGAGATGCTCGACAACGAAAACGCCGGGCGACAGGCACCGATCTACATCATGCAGGCGAGATGGGGCGAGAAGCGCGGCACGTTCGCCGATCTCGTCGGGGCCGACCGCGGCGACGTTCGCTTCGGCGTCGGGGAAGACGCGACGGTCTATCTCGTCAGCAAGCAGACGCAGACGA